>JBBSVD010000005.1:0-52308 GCA_038233835.1 Flavobacteriales bacterium
ATCCAACTTCACCCATTAGCAACAACGGCATTCAACGCCGATTTTGATGGGGATCAAATGGCGGTACACTTGCCACTTGGACCAGAAGCTATCCTGGAAGCGCAACTTTTAATGTTAGGTTCTCACAACATCTTGAACCCTGCAAATGGATCACCAATTACGGTTCCATCTCAGGATATGGTACTTGGTCTATACTACATGACCAAACTAAGAGTATCTACAGATGAAGTGAAAATAAAAGGAGAAGGACTTACATTTTACTCACCGGAAGAGGTTATTATCGCTTTCAACGAGAAAATGGTAGATCTTAATGCTTCTATTAAAATTAGAACTCAAGATTTAAATGAAGAGGGTGAATTAGTTAAGAAAATTATTGAAACTACCACTGGTAGAGTTTTATTTAATGAAACTGTTCCTGCAAAAGCAGGTTATATCAATGAGGTTTTAACTAAGAAATCTTTACGTGATATTATTGGACGAGTATTAAAGGTAACTAGTGTTGCTGAAACTGCTGCTTTCCTTGATGATATTAAAACCTTAGGATATAAATTTGCCTATACAGGTGGTTTATCATTCAGTTTAGGTGATATTATTATTCCAGAAGAGAAGCAATCCATGATCGATGAAGCCAACGAACAGGTGGAAGGGATCATTGGTAACTACAACATGGGACTTATTACCAACAACGAGCGTTACAACCAGGTTATTGATATTTGGACTTCAACCAATGCTGGACTTACAGAATTGGCTATGAAACGTATCCGTGAGGATAACCAAGGATTCAACTCTGTGTACATGATGCTTGATTCTGGTGCGCGTGGATCTAAAGAACAGATACGTCAGTTAACCGGGATGCGTGGATTGATGGCTAAGCCTAAGAAATCTAACTCTGGTGGTGGAGAAATTATTGAAAACCCAATTTTATCTAACTTTAAGGAAGGTCTTTCAATTCTTGAATACTTTATCTCAACTCACGGTGCTCGTAAAGGTCTTGCCGATACTGCACTTAAAACTGCCGATGCAGGTTACTTAACTCGTAGATTGGTAGATGTTTCGCAAGATGTTATTGTAAATGAAGAAGACTGTGGAACATTAAGAGGAGTAGAAGTTACCCCACTTAAAAAGAATGACGAAATAGTAGAATCCTTAGGTGAACGAATTTTAGGACGTATTTCCTTAAATGACGTTTACAATCCATTAACTGAAGAACTTTTAGTTGCTGCAGGAAGTGAGATCATGGAGAGTGCTGTTAAAAAAATAAGCGAAGCTCCTATTGCTAGTGTAGAAGTAAGATCTGCTCTTACTTGCGAAGCTAAGAAAGGAATTTGTGTGAAATGTTACGGTAGAAACCTTGCAACAGATAAATTGGTGCAACGTGGAGAAGCTGTAGGTGTTGTTGCTGCTCAATCTATTGGGGAACCGGGAACACAACTTACACTGCGTACTTTCCACGTGGGTGGTATTGCAGGAAACATTTCAGAAGAAAACAAACTTATTGTTAAGTATGGTGGTGTTGCCGATATTGAAGATCTAAAGGTTGTTAAAGGTGAAGGTCCTGATGGATCGATAACTGATATTGTGATCTCTAGAACTTCCGAGCTTAAAGTAAAAGATAAGAAAACTGGAGTGGTACTTAGTACAAACAACATTCCTTACGGTTCTCAGATCTTTGTTAAAGATGGTGATATTGTTAAACCTAATGATATTGTTTGTCAATGGGATCCTTATAACGGGGTGATCATTTCAGAATTTGCTGGTAAGATCAAGTACGAAAACATCGAACAAGGTTATACTTACCAAGTTGAAATAGATGAGCAAACCGGATTCCAAGAAAAAGTTATTTCAGATTCTAAGAACAAAAAAATGATTCCTACCTTACTTATCTTAGGTAAGAAAGATGAAGTGATACGTTCTTATAACCTACCAGTTGGCGCTCACCTTATGGTAGATAAAGATGAGAAGATTAAGGTTGGTAAGATCTTGGTTAAAATACCAAGAAGATCTTCTAAATCTGGGGATATTACAGGAGGACTTCCACGTGTAACAGAATTATTTGAAGCACGCAACCCTTCTAACCCTGCAGTTGTAAGTGAGATTG
This sequence comes from Flavobacteriales bacterium, assembly GCA_038233835.1. Taxonomy (GTDB): domain Bacteria; phylum Bacteroidota; class Bacteroidia; order Flavobacteriales; family Flavobacteriaceae; genus Gillisia. The sequence continues at coordinate 2,099 of JBBSVD010000005.1, forward strand.
ATGGTGTTATTTCTTTTGGTAAAATCAAAAGAGGTAACCGCGAGATCATCGTTGAGTCTAAATTAGGAGAAGTTAAAAAGTATCTAGTAAAACTTTCTAACCAGATCCTTGTTCAGGAAAACGATTATGTACGTGCAGGAATGCCATTATCTGATGGATCTATTACTCCAGAAGATATCTTAAGCATCAAAGGACCAAATGCTGTTCAACAATACTTAGTGAACGAAGTACAAGAAGTATATCGTTTACAAGGTGTAAAAATTAATGACAAGCATTTTGAAGTTGTTGTTAGACAAATGATGCGTAAAGTAAGAATTGTAGACTCTGGAGATACTATTTTCTTAGAGAACCAATTGATCCACAAGTCAGATTTCATTGAAGAAAATGACAAATTATTTGGATTAAAGGTTATCGAGAACGCTGGAGATTCTACAAAACTGAAAGCGGGTCAATTAGTAACTATTCGTGAACTAAGAGATGAAAATTCATCTTTAAGAAGAGAGGATAAAGAACTTGCGACAGCTAGAGAGGCAGTTAATGCTACAGCTACACCAATTCTTCAAGGTATTACTAGAGCTTCGTTACAAACTAAATCATTCATCTCTGCAGCTTCCTTCCAGGAAACTACTAAGGTGTTGAATGAGGCAGCGGTAGCAGGTAAAATAGATTACCTAGAAGGTCTTAAAGAAAACGTAATTGTTGGGCATAAGATCCCGGCGGGAACTGGAATGCGTGCTTACGATAACATTATTGTTGGTTCTAAAGAAGAATTCGACGAAATGATGGAAAGAAAGCAGGAAGTTAATTATAATTAATTCTTATTTTCTGAAGCTATTGAAAACTAGCTTAGAAAAATAATCATAGAGATCTGCATTTTTTGAAGCTTCGGCCGATTGAATGCAGATTTTCTTATTTTAGACAAAATATTAGAAATTATGAGTGATGATAAAAACCCTAAACCGGGACAGATCAATATAGAACTGGATGAAAAAATAGCTGAAGGAATCTATTCTAACCTAGCTATAATCAATCATTCGGTATCCGAATTCGTTGTAGATTTTGTAAGTATCATGCCTGGAACCCCGAAGAGCAAGGTGAAATCCAGAATCATCTTAACACCCCAACATGCAAAAAGATTATTGAAAGCTTTAGGCGAAAATGTAAAACGCTTTGAAAAAGCACATGGTGAGATCAAGGATTATGAGCAACCGCCAATCCCATTGAATTTTGGTCCAACTGGTCAGGCATAGTCTATTTTAAACTGTTTTAAACTGAGCTTGTCCAACTTTGTTTTAAAACTCACATAAGATATTTCGACAATTTAAATATGGCACTTGTTTAACAACAAAAAACCCCGAAGGGTTTTCTTCGGGGTTTTTATATTATAAGTGAGATGTTTTAAAATTCAGAAACCAAATAGAATTTTATTGAAGGATATTTCTGCTGTGTCATTTGTAGGGAGAATTGAGAATCTGCGAAAAATACAAGCTGTCCACGCTTATCATGAGCTAAGAATTTTGCTTTTACTCTTTTAAATTCCTTGAACTCTTCGCTTTTTACATCTTTGGCTTCAACTCAGGTAACTTTAAATACATTCACATTTTCATAGGTACACATTGCGCCATATTCATGCTCTAGTCTATATTTCTACATAATGTAGAATTTCTATAGTCCATGTATTATTTGAGAGATTTAATTTAAATTTCCCCTCTATTGAAAATGTATTTTTTTTTCTAGTTGTAAAAATAAATTCCCCAGAGTCACAGTCTGTTTTTAAAATTTCTAAATAAATGCCGTAATAATTTGTTTTATCACGACCTAAAGAAATTTTTCTTTTAATTGAATTAACATACACATTTTCAGGAATTTGAGAATTACTGTCTATTTTTAATTCTATCTCTGATACATTGGTATTTACTATTATGTCTGATATATCACGGGTGTTAATAATTTCGCTAATATAAATATTGCTGTCAGAAATAAATTTGCATTCCTTTTTTATTTCAGTTTCTATAGGAATTTCCATTTTCAAATCTTTATCCTTACAGCCTAAAATACTTAAGGTTAAAAACACATAAATATAATTCATCATAATTTATTTTTTTCTAAATAGTAAAGTGCCCTCATTTACATTTTCCCCATACACCCTGCATTCAAATAGTTCACCTTCTTCAAATGGTGCTGTATAATTGTTACCATTCAAATAATCACCATAATGCACATATTCATGTAAAACCGTTACACCCATAAAAAACAAATAAGAATCCTGAAATTCTTGATCATAAAATTCTTCATTTTCCAACCGATTCACAAAATCTAGATCCAGATAAAGAATGTCTGTATTATTTTTCCCATCAAATAATCCCGCAGTATTAGCATCAGTAGTGCTGGAATAATTGTCTAATTGCATAACAATTATTGTTGGACCACTTCCCCATTCTAAATCATTTTGAATTTGGCTTATGGAAAGTCCGGTAATATCCTTTATCGCATTAGTAATAACAGGTATGTTTTTGATATTAGGCATTTTATTTTTTAAATATTCTGTTAATTTTGGATATAAGTATGTATAGTTTGAATCCCCAGGAAAGCGAAACGTTGGTTTGTAAGACACGAAATAATCTGGTAATACGGCCCCTCCAAAAGGATCACTTCCATCAACAGATTCTGGATCGGACCCAAAACCGCCTCCTTCTGTTGTACCACCGCCATTATGATATGTTGGGCCAGTAACTAAATTTGATTCACCATAATATCCACCGCCACCCTCGCATACATTATATTTCATAGTATATGTCTCGCCATGTGAGGCAGCATTGCAACCAGAATTGTAACCATAATGAACAGATTCTGAACACCAAGTTTTCACAGTTAGCACGAAAGTACTGCAAGTTTGTTTGGTCAGTACTGCTGAGTTTATATTATGATCAATTTCTTCAATTTTAATCGGGGTAAGTTCATTTTTAATTAGTCCATAGCTTATAATATAGGCATGTGAATTTCCATTTCTGTTATCGATTATTAAATTTTCAAAATGATTAGAATCTAAATTATTACTTTCAATAAAGAAGGAATAAGATATATTTTTTCCAAATTGGGTTTTATCAACTTTTCGATTTTTATTAATTTTAATATTTTCATTTAACTTAAACTTTCCTTTTGAAAAAATGGAAAGTTTTTTGGTAATATGTATAAATTCCTCTTCAGATGTAGCATCCTTGAAATTTAATAATTGAGAGAATTGATTTGAACTTAATGTATTTATTTCGCTTATAGAATCTTCTTTATTTTCAATCGTACATGAAGTAAAAATTAAAATAATTGGAATAAATGTAAATTTTAGTGCTTTGTTAAATTGAAATTTTATCATATTTTCAATTGTTTTTTTAAACTTACAAAAAATTAGTAAATTAAAATAAAACTTGATGAAAAGATTGCTGAAGGAACTTATTCCAACTTAGCTATAATCAATCATTCTGTATCAGAATTTGTGGTGGATTTCGTTAGTATAATGCCAGGAACACCAAAGAGCAAGGTTAAATCCAGAATTATTTTAACTCCACAGCATGCTAAAAGATTATTAAAGGCATTGGGGGATAATGTGAAGCGTTTTGAAAAGGCACATGGAGAAATAAAAGATTACGAGCAGCCACCAATCCCATTGAATTTTGGACCAACTGGGCAGGCATAACATATAGTTTGTCACTTCGAGCCCTTCGGCTTCGCTCAGGATAAACCAAGGTCGAGAAGTCTTTTTTGTCAAACTGAGCTTGTCCAAGTTTTTAAGAGTTGAATTATACAGCATATTTCGACAAGCTCAATATGACAAGCTCAATATGACAAGCTCAATATGACAAGTTAATTGTCACTTCGAGCCGAGTCGAGAAATCTTCAATTTATGTCAATCCTAATTTGTTTCAGTATCTAACTTTGAAGCTGAATTCTAATTTTTAGGATTTCTGTTTTGTTTCATATTTCGACAAGCTCAATATGACACGTTGAGATAAATAGGTCTTATCGAATAAAATAATAAAGCCGAAGATTTTTCTTCGGCTTTATTTATTGAGTATGATTAAGATTCTCTAGAGTACTTAAGAGATTCCTCCTTTGTCTGAATGACAATTTAGTTGAAATGTAATTCCAATAAATCAATAATCATTAAAAGAAACTTAGTTTCTAAAACTCTGATACTAAATGAAACTTAATACTCGGGTACTTAGATTGCGTCATTTGCAAAGAGAACTGAGAATCTGCAAAGAAAACCAGTTGCCCTCTTTTATCGTGAGCTAGAAACTTTGCTTTTACCCTTTTAAAGTCCTTAAATTCTTCACTTTTTTGATCCTTAGTTTCAACCCATGTTGCTTTGTATACATTCAAATTTTCATAAGTACATTTTGCACTATATTCATGCTCTAATCTATATTGAATTACCTCAAATTGTAGCGCTCCAACGGTTCCTATCACTTTCCTATTATTCATGTCAAGCGTGAAAAGCTGTGCGACACCTTCATCCATTAATTGATCGATCCCTTTTTCTAATTGCTTAGATTTCATAGGATCTGCGTTGTTTATATAGCGAAAATGCTCTGGAGAGAAACTTGGAATTCCTTTATAATTTAGTATTTCTCCTTCAGTTAAGGTATCACCAATTTTAAAGTTTCCTGTGTCATGCAGTCCCACGATATCTCCAGGATATGAGGTGTCAACAATTTCCTTCTTTTCAGCAAAAAAAGCATTCGGACTTGAAAATTTAAGATTTTTTCCGTGTCTTACGTGCAAATAGGGTTTGTTTCTTTCAAAGATTCCGGATACGATCTTTATAAACGCCAAGCGATCGCGATGCTTTGGATCCATATTAGCATGTATCTTAAACACGAAACCGGTAAATTGTTTTTCGTTAGGTTCTACAGTTCTTTCTTCACTTGTCTTTGCACGTGGAGTAGGAGCAATGCTAACAAAACAATCCAACAATTCCCTAACCCCAAAATTATTAAGTGCCGATCCAAAAAATACAGGCTGCAAATTTCCTTCTAAATAGGCCTCTCGGTCAAATTTCGGATAAACTCCGTCTATTAATTCAATTTCCTCTCTTAAGGTATCTGCAGCTTTTGAACCTAATAATTCGTCTAATTTTTCAGATTTTAAATCGGAGATTTCGATGGTGTCTTCAATATCTTTCCTTGGATCACCTGTAAATAGGTTAATATTCTTTTCCCAGATATTATAAATTCCTTTAAAATCATAACCCATACCAATAGGAAAACTTAAAGGAGTGACTCTCAAGCTCAGTTTTTGCTCTATTTCGTCTAACAGTCCAAAAGCATCCTTCCCTTCACGATCCATTTTATTTATAAAAACGATCATTGGGATATTTCGCATTCTACAAACTTCAACTAATTTTTCAGTTTGTTCCTCCACACCTTTTGCGACATCTATTACCACTATAACGCTATCTACCGCTGTTAAAGTTCTAAATGTATCTTCGGCAAAATCCTTGTGTCCAGGCGTATCAAGTATATTTATTTTTATTCCGTCATATTCAAATGCAAGTACAGAGGTTGCTACAGAAATTCCACGTTGGCGCTCTATTTCCATAAAGTCACTCGTCGCACCTTTTTTTATTTTATTTGATTTTACCGCACCAGCTTCCTGAATCGCTCCACCAAACAGCAACAACTTTTCGGTTAAAGTGGTTTTTCCTGCATCCGGGTGAGAAATGATCCCAAATGTTCTTCTTCTTTTTATCTCGTCGGTAAATTTCATATGCTTAATTAAGGCTGCAAAGATAAAATTTTTTGATGGAGAAAAGTGAATTGTATTCAGATAAGCATCGGTTTATTTAAATCCATAATTATCTCCCTTAGCACCTATTTTTGTTATGATTTGGTAGTTCGATTTTGTATTTTTGAAATTCAAATTCAGCTATGACAGAAGAAAAAGTGATCTTGGTAAATCAAAAGGATGAGCCTATCGGTCTAATGCCAAAGATGGAAGCACATGAGAAGGGCCTGCTACACCGCGCATTTTCAGTTTTTATATTTAATAAAAATAATGAATTAATGCTTCAGCAAAGAGCCTTATCCAAATATCATTCTCCTGGATTATGGACAAATACCTGCTGCAGCCATCAAAGGGAAGGGGAAAGCAATATAGCTGCTGGTAAGAGACGCTTAAAAGAAGAAATGGGTTTTACAGCAGAACTTGAGGACACTATTTCGTTTATTTATAAAGCGCCTTTTGATAATGGATTAACCGAGCATGAGTTTGACCATATCTTGGTTGGAAATTATAATGAAGAGCCAAAAATGAATCCAGAAGAAGCTGAAGCCTGGAAATGGATGGCACTGGATGATGTAGAAAAAGATTTGAAGCTAAATCCAACCGCTTATACAGAGTGGTTTAAGATAATTTTTGATAAATATTACCAATCTATACAACGATGAGAGTAACAGTACATAGAAAAGCACATTTTAATGCAGCTCACCGTTTATACCGAAAAGATTGGGACGAGCAGACGAATCGCAATATTTTTGGTAAATGCAGTAATCCTAATTTTCATGGACATAACTATGATCTAACAGTTTCGGTAACCGGGGAAATAGATCCAGAAACAGGCTTTGTTGTCGACATGAAATTATTAAAAGATCTTATTTATTCTGAAGTGGAAACCTATTTAGATCATAAAAATTTAAATATTGACGTTGACGAATTTAAAGAAATGAATCCTACTGCAGAAAATATATCTGTGGTGATCTGGAATAAACTTCGTCCTAAACTGAAGAATTCTTTAGTGCTAAGTGTAACCTTATATGAAACGCAAAGAAATTTTGTTACTTATAATGGTCCTAAATGGGATTAAGTTATTATAACATGAAGACTGATCTATATCTTTTAAAATTTGAGCCTATTCTAAAAGAAAAGGTATGGGGAGGAGATAAATTGAAAAATCTTTTCAATAAAAAATCGGTTTCTTCAAAAACAGGAGAGAGCTGGGAAATTTCTGATCTCGAAGACAATACTTCCCTAGTTACCAATGGGCCACTTGCTGGAAAATCAATTCAGGAATTACTAAAAATTTATAAAGAAGATCTAGTTGGTGCAGAAGTTTTTAAAAATTTCGGAATAAAATTCCCGCTTCTTATAAAATATATAGATGCAGCCGAGAATTTGAGTATTCAGTTGCATCCGAATGATGTTATAGCTAAAGAGAGACATAACTCTTTCGGGAAAACCGAAATGTGGTATATCATGCAAGCAGATAAAGGAGCAGAATTGATCCTTGGTTTTAAAGAGCCAATCTCAAAATCTAAATATGTAGCGTTAGTGGAGCAAAATGATTTGCCAGATGCTTTAAATAGAGTGAAGGTCTCTATTGGGGATGCTTTTATTATTCCGCCAGGATTGATCCACGCAATTGGGGAAGGAGTTATATTAGCTGAAATACAACAAACATCTGATGTTACTTATAGAATTTACGATTGGGATAGGAAGGCAGAGAATGGTGAAAAACGAGAATTGCATACCGAGCTAGCTTTGGAAGCCATAGAACTTTCCAGCAAAAATAGACATCAGATTTTCTATAAGATAAAAGAAAATGCATCTTCAGAAATAATTTCAACCAATTATTTTAAAACTAATATTGTTGAAGTAAAAGACAAGTTAACTTTATTTTATGCCGAAAAAGACTGTTTTGTGGTTCTAATGGGAGTAGAGGGTGAAGCAAAAATTAGTATGGACTCTGTTAAATCTGAGCTTTTAAAACAAGGGGAAACCCTGTTGGTGCCTGCATCTGCAAGGAAAATTGAAATAATTGGCCAAGGAGCCAAAATTTTAGAGGTAAGTGTCTAATTATATTGGAAAATAGATTAAATTCGCAACTTAAAATTTAGAAATTATGGCAAGTAAGAGATTGTTAAAAAGGGATGTGAATTATGTGATGGGAGATATTATTGAAGCTGCATATATCCACCAATTAGCAGATCCTAAACAAGACCCAAAAAAGACAGAGGAGATTGTAGATGAAGCTATCGTAGCTTTTGACGAATTGATCGCTAAAATCAATAAAAAGAATGTTGAAAATAAAAAACAACATTTTAAAGGTATAGAAAAGGATCTTGAGACTAAAGCAAATGCTTTGGTAGAGAAGATCAATAAGTTATAATATTTATTAGATGCCGATGTAGCTCAGCTGGCTAGAGCAGCTGATTTGTAATCAGCAGGTCGTGGGTTCGAGTCCCTCTATCGGCTCTAAAAAAAAGCTTCTCCCTTAGGAGGAGCTTTTTTGGTTTTATTGTGTTTGCACCTTAATTCTGTTCTGCACAGAGTAGAAGGAATTCAATCTATGGGCTCTAAACAAAAAAACTTTTCTTTTCAGAAAGGTTTTTTTGTTTTTAAGAAAATATACTTATTCAGTGTTTTATATCTAGTTCCTTTTTTAAAATGTTTAGTAAAAAACAAAAGGTGCTCCAATTTACAAAGAAGCACCTTTATTAAAAGTGTGATTAAAAATATTAGAATGACTATTGGTCCACTACTTTTTCTTCTAATTTTTGAAGTTTTCTTCTTTCTTTTAGAAAGGTCTTAAGCTCTTTTCCATATTTATTTTTTTTAACTTCCGGAGTTAGAGAGCTGTAAATAGTATCTAAATATTTAATATTCGCGTCAAAAACTTCAGATAAAGCCAAATATGGGGCGATATCCAGATCTTTGTTGTTTACTGCGAAATTTACTGTATAAAGATATTTCCTGATTAAAAGCTTATCGTAATCTTTGTTTGTAGAAAGTATTAATTCTTCATTTTCATCACGTTGTGCTTCAAAATTCTTCTGGATCAGTTCTAAATTCTTATCATTAAAACGTTGTATCATTTTGCGATAATCCATCAGCTTTTCTTGATTTACAGATCCTACTACTTTGGCATCGACTTCAAAATTCTTGAGAGTAGTGTTAATAGTTACCTCTCCTTCTTCAGCAAAAAATTCTATTCGATCATTATATTCAGCATTATCTACTTTATCTAAATAGAGATACATGATCTGTGGACTTTTAATATAATCTCCAAGCTCAAAATTAGCATCGCCATCAATCATAACAGAATCTATATTTATAAGCACAGTATCTTCAATTTTCTGAAGAAAGATAGTCCCCTTTTTTAATCCCTTTACGTGACCAGTAACCAAAAGGTTGTTTTCTTTTTTAGAACATGCTGTAACACTAATAAGTATAAGAAGTAAAAAGCTTAATTTTTTCATGAATTTTAGTTGGAATATGAGTCGGCAAATATCATATTATTTTTGAATTATAACTAACTCGCAGCTGCCATTTGCATTAGAATTGTAGATAAAATTGCCCCATAGGTTCCAACTACATATCCAAACACTGCCAATAATACACCAACGGTTGCAAGCGAGGGGTGAAAAGCAGCGGCTACGACTGGCGCACTTGCAGCTCCGCCAACATTTGCCTGACTACCTACAGCTAAAAAGAAATAAGGTGCTTTGATCAATTTTGCAACTACTATTAATAAGATTGCATGAATAGTCATCCATACAAAACCAATTGCTATCAAGCCTGGATTTTCGAAAATCATAGTAAGATCCATTTTCATACCGATGGTTGCCACCAGCATATAAATAAATACACTCCCTAATTTGCTAGCTCCTGCGCCTTCATAGGATCGCAACTTCGTAAAAGAAAATAAGATTCCCAGGGCAGTTGCAATTGTGATCATCCAGAAGAATGAGGAAGAAAAAGAAGAAAGTGCACTTTTATTATCACTAAATACCTCGAAGTTATTTATTAAATAATTAGAAATACCGTCTGCTCCCCAATGTGCGATACCTACTGCTCCAAAAGCCATAGCAAGCAGGATCATTGTGTCTGATAAGCTGGGATTTCGCGTTACACTTTCTGAATATACTGCAACTTTATTCTTAAGGTTTACAATAGCAGAATCATCAGCATTTAGCCATTTATCAATTTTTTCATTACGGCCTATTCCAAATAGAATAATAGCCATCCAAAGATTTGCAATAACTATATCCACTAATACCATACCTCCATAAAGATCTGGATTATATTCATAGATCTCCAACATTGCGGCTTGATTTGCGCCACCACCAATCCAACTTCCTGCAAGTGTAGAAAGTCCTCTCCAAACTGCATCTGGTCCTATTCCACCCACAGTTTCTGGAGAAACTATAGAAATTAAAAGTATAGCTATTGGTCCACCAATAATAATCCCAACCGTACCGGTGAAGAACATGATCAAGGCTTTTGGCCCTAAGTTAAAGATGGCTTTAAGGTCTATGCTTAAAGTCATTAAAACTAAGGATGCGGGGAGAAGATACCTACTCGCTACAAAATAGAGTTGAGAGGTCTCATCTGAAATTATATTTAGGGAATTAAATATTGCCGGAATTAAATAACACATGAGCAAAGCAGGCACTACCGAATAGAATTTTTTCCAAAAGCCCTCCTCTTTTTCTGAAGTGTAAAATACAAAACCAAGGGAGATCATTAAAATACCTAGTACAATGGCATCATTAGTAAAAAGGGGAGCGTTTTCCATTAATTATTTTTGTTTGCCCACCAAAATACAATTTTTATTAATTTAAAAAGTGGTGAAATTTGGGTTTACCAATTTTTCAGACGAATTAATTGTTGTAAGCTTTGAGCAACTCCATCTTCCGTACTTAATGCTGTGATATGTTTGGCAACTCCTTTTGCTTCGTCCCTTGCATTTCCAACCGCTACTCCAAAACCAACATGATTTAGCATTTCTACATCATTATAATTATCGCCATAAGCTATAACATGTTCAAGATCAAAATTAAAATGTTGATCCAGTAAATATTTAACTGCGGTAAGTTTAGAGATCTGCTTTGGTGAGATCTCTAAATAGGTGGATTTAGATCTATATAAATGCAGATCATCCGAGAAATTCTCTGAAAGAAAATCTACAATAAGATCAATTTGGGAAGCATCTCCCATTGCCATGATCTTGTGCGCTCCTTTATTTTCTGAAGTCCATTTCTCAATAATACTTGTGTGATCTTTTATTTCTGGAGTTACCTTGGTATTATTCACTTCGCGAGAAGCCCATTGATCCATTGCCGGCACATACCATTCGTCATTGTGATATAAGCTTAAATGGCAATTTAGTTCAGCATTCCAGTGGGTGAGACTTTCAATAATATTCATCGGAATTTCTGTAGAACTCACCACTTGATCATCCACCAAGATCAAACCACCATTATAACTGATTATGGGTAAAGCTTCTATTTCCAATTCTTTCTGAAGATGTCTCATTGCTGAAGGCATTCTGGCCGAAATTAAAATAAATGGAATTTTACCTTGTAACTTTTTTATTTCAGAGATTGTTGCAGTAGATAGTTGTCGTTCTTTATTTAATAGGGTTCCGTCGATATCTGAAAAAACAATTTTATACTTCATCTAATTTTTTTCTTTTGGTTTTGGTTGCCTTTTGGCTTCCTTTAACGTCTTAGAAAGCATCCATTCTATCTGTCCATTGGTACTTCGGAAATCATCTGAAGCCCATTTCTCGATAGCTTTTAGCATATCTTCATTTAGCCTTAAGGCAAATGCTTTCTTCTTGCTCATCTTACTTTATTCTTCCTTCTTTATAAAATTCACTAAAACCGAAATAAGCTCTGAGTGTAAAGGTCTGTTTGGCTCATTATAAGCTTTAGTATTCTCTAAATTATCTCCTTCAATTTTTCTAAAGACATGATTCATTCTATCCAGAATTACCAGTTGTGCATTGGGATTTGCTTCTTTTAATAATTGTGCCTCTGTAGTGTCAACTTGAATATCAAAACTGCCATTAATTATTAGGATGGGCATCTCTAGGGTTGAAATAACCTCTGTAGGCTCATATTTCATCCATGATTTCATAAAAGGCTGAACACTTGGTCTAAAAACAGATTCCAACAATGGATTATAATTTGAGGTGTTTCCGTTTTCTTCAATTTCCTGAAAAGCGGTCTTTGCATTTTCAGCTAAACCTTCAGATTGTTTTGCTAACTGATCTACTATTATCTGATCTATACTTCTTGCAGCTCCAGAAAGGGAAATAAATGCATCGGCCTTGTTTTTTGCAGCAAGCATTCCTATAAGTGATCCCTCACTATGTCCTGCAATAATTATCTTTCCGTAGGTTTTCTCTGCTTTAAAATGATCTAAAATTGCAGAAACATCTTCAACAAAATCTTCAAATTTAAGATCCTCTTCTCGCATTTTAAATTTATTCATTTTAAAAATTCGCTTATCAAATCTATAAGAAGCTATTCCATTTTCAGCTAATTCTTTCGCAATGAGTTTAGATCCATCATTTTTCATCATAAAAGCATTCCCATTCCTATCTGTTGGTCCAGAACCCTGAATCAAGATCACCAGATCTGGATGTTCTACTAAGGCTGGCTTTGTTAAAGTGCCGTCAATAAATTTATTTATGGAGACTTCGCTCTCAATAATAGAATCGTTCTGTGAAAATCCTATGTTGAAAATTAACAGGGTTAAAATGGTGAGGTATCTCTTCATGATTTTAATAGATTATTTAATTGCTTATTTTTTCAGTGTATCTTTTTAGAACTTCCTCAACATCTTGAGGCTTTTGAGTTCCTATCAAAAACTGCTTTTTATCCATGGTTACAATTTGAATGCCATAGTTACCAGAAACGTTATAAGCTTTAGCTTCAGTAAATCCTCTAATTCCCCATCCGCCATATTCGGTTAATGCTGAATATTTTCTGACATATATTTTATCTATTTCAGCCCATTTATAATATCTTTTTAAAAAGGGGAAAGGGCTAAAATTCGCAGAAACACCTTCAGAATCTATTTTTGTTCTCAATTCCAAAATAAAGATACTTGCTATTATTATTGCAGTAAAGATTAAAGTTAAAACTGACACTTGGTTGGATTCAATATTTCTGAAGCCTTCCGTTTCATAATAGATATTTAAAAACATCCCTCCAATAGTTATTCCTACTATCGCAATTAACCACCATTGCCTAAATTGTTGTTTTTCATGAAAAACCCTCATTTTAATGATTTAGTGTACCTGCATTTACAATAGGAGAAGCATCTTTATCTCCACAAAGGATTACCATTAGATTACTTACCATAGCTGCTCTGCGTTCATCATCTAAGTGGACGATGTTCTTTTTGCTTAATTCATTTAAAGCCATTTCCACCATACTCACGGCACCTTCAACAATTTTATGTCTTGCAGCAACTATAGCTGTGGCTTGTTGGCGCTTAAGCATTGCACTTGCAATTTCATTAGCGTATGCTAAATAACCAATTCGAGCTTCTAACACTTCAATTCCTGCAATATCAAGTCGCTCTTCTAACTCTTTCTCTAAAGCTTCACTTACTTCATTAACACTGGATCTTAATGTAATATCTTCTTCCAAACCTTCATCAGCAAAATTGTCATATGGATACATGCTAGCAAGTTTTCTAACGGCAGCATCGGTTTGTACTACTACAAAATTTTCAAAATTATCTACATCAAAAGAAGCTTTAAAAGTGTCCTTTACTCTCCATACAAGAATGGTACTTATCATGATTGGGTTGCCCAATTTGTCATTTACTTTTAAACGCTCACTGTCAAAATTTCTAGCTCTTAGTGAGATCTTCGTTTTTGTAAAGAAAGGGTTCACCCAAAAAAGACCGTTGTTCTTTACGGTACCTTTATATTTTCCGAAAAGTAATAGTACTCTTGATTCGTTAGGATTTACTAAGATTAATCCTGGTACAAGTGCGAGTGTTATTAAAATTAAAAGCAGGAATAATGGCATCTTCATGGTTATAAGTCCAGCTACTCCAATTATTAGAAAAATAACAATTAAAGAAAGCATTACATAGCCATTGGATGGAGTGGTAGTTTTTTCGTTAGAATCCATAATATAAAAATTATAAGTGATATTAATTTGATATCATAAAAGTATCGTATTAAATTTTATTAACCTAATCAAACATTAACAATATGGTTATTTTAGGTTGTATATATTTGTAAAAAATTAATTTATGAAGCAAGTAGTAATTACAGCCTTAATTTTATTAAATGGATTTATTGGATTTGCAGGAGATAATGATTGGGGACAAACGGGACATAGAACCACTGCAGAGATCGCACAATCATATTTGAGTAAAGATGCAAGAAAGGAAATCTCAAAATTACTTAATGGAAGAAGTCTTGCCTTTGTCTCTACTTTTGGAGACGAAATTAAAAGTGATTCTAAATATAGAATGTATAGCCCTTGGCATTATGTGAATTTACCTGGTGGGGCAACTAAATATAAAGCACAAGACGCAAATCCCGATGGAGATTTGTTAATGGCAATAAGAAAAAGCGTGGAGGTGTTGAAGGATAAAGGTACATCCAAAGAGGAGAAAGAATTCTATTTAAAGATGTTGGTTCATTTTATGGGAGATTTACATCAACCGTTACACGCGGGTAGAGGAGAAGATAAGGGAGGAAATGATATCCAGGTAAGATGGTTTGGTGAAGGTTCTAATTTACATAGGGTTTGGGATAGTAATATGATAGATTCTTACCAGATGAGCTATACCGAAATGGCAAGTAATACTGCAAGACTTTCTGAAACACAGAAAAAAGCAATTGCTTCTGGATCTTTTGAAGATTGGATGTACGAGTCTAAAGCACTTAGCGAAAAAGTCTATGCTTCAGCAGAAATAGGAGAGAAGCTAGGTTACAATTATATGTATGAATGGTTCCCGGTTGTTGGGGAGCAATTGCAAAAAGGGGGAATTAGATTAGCTGAGGTTTTGAATGAGATTTTTGAATAAACATATTTTTTATATTTATTAATGTATTAAAGTTTTTCGTTAGGGAGCCTGAACATCACTTCATTCTTTTCGGATAGCTTTCGGAATTGTTATAGTATCTCCGCTGGTTTTATTGAGATGCTAAACTAATTTAGAGTGCTTAAAAACTATAATTTAACTAGTTAAAAGTATTTGCTAAAAACATCTGAAATTCAGAATTTATCTTTCGAAATAATTGAATTTCGACCTATAAAATAGTTCTAAAAGTGAGGTTTATACGTGGAGATAGCTCTTTTTTAGACTTTGGTAATTGGTGTTTCCAGAATTCTTGAGTTTTGCATTGCATTAAAAGCAAGCTGCCATGTTCAAGGTAGATATTGTATTTAAGTTCAGGATTTTTAATGTGCTTAAGTTGAAAATTTCTAAGAGCCCCCAAACTTATAGATGCAATAAGAGGGTCTTTTCCCAATTCCCTTTCGTTATCTGAATGCCAACCCATGCTGTCATTTCCGTTTCTATAAAGATTTACAAGACAATGTGTAAATTCCTGACCGGTTAAATGCTGAAGTAAAGAGTTCAATTTTTTTAATTCTGCAGTAAAAGGTTCGGGATTTAATTTGAGTCCGGAATAAGTATAGGATTTATCATTTGAAGCATATAATGCTGAAAGCCTAGGCTGTGCTATCGTTTTCCCGAATAGTTTGATATAATGCTGTTCCCAAGCAAGATTTTTCAGTAAAACTTCGTAAAGATTGTCTGCGCTTTCTTGTTTTATGAAATCTGGATAATAAGTTAGGTCTGCATCTTGAAGGTTTATACTATTGAAACTTGTATCATCTTTCATATATTACAAATAAAAATAAGCCCACCAGATTAAAACAAACTGAAGCGGAAGTCTAAGCAGTAGCATCCAAACCGGAATGCCTGCAGCTGCTTTCTTGGAGCTTAGCATATAGAAATGGACCAACAAGAAGATCAAGAGCATAAGAATGATTCCATAAATTGCAAAATCCTTAGTTTCAGGAAAAAATAAGGCTACACCTAAAATTATTTCTGCGAGGCCGCTTAGATATACCAATGCTATATGAGCAGGTAAATACCTAGGCATAATCCTCAGATATGCTTTAGGTTTAATAAAATGAATACTTCCAGCAATGATATACATAGCTGCCATTAAAATAAAATGCCATGAATAGCTCATAAATTAAATTTTGATAGAAATATTAACTGCTGAAATTACTTAAAATCAAATTCAAATTATGATAAATGCCATTTTTCTGTAATTAAAATTGAAAATAAATTATAAAATATTGACTAATTATTTAGAATAGAGTAACTTGCCACCCCTGATCAATTTAACTTAACCGCCGAAATCTTTGAAAAAAGGCTACTTTCTGCTACTTATTCTTCTAATGGCCTCTGCGAATCTCTATTCGCAACAAAGCGCCTATAAAGACAATCATTTAGAATCGCTTCGTACATTAACTTCAGAGCATTTAAAAAAATACGAGTATAAGGAATCTATTGAGGTTGCCATGCAAATGCTCGAAGATTCCAAAAAGCGTGGTAATGATTATTATAATTACCATTCCAATAATATTCTAGGTATAAATTATGCCGACTTAAAAGACACGCTTCATTCGAGGAAATATTATAAAGAAGCCTTAAATATCGCTCACAAATTGAAGAACGATACTTTGTTATTAACATCTTACAACAATTTGGGCAATGTGTACTCAGAGGACAAAAACACTACCCAGATTGGAATAGACTATTATAATAAGACCATTGATTTGGCCAAAAAAATGAATTTGGAAGATCGGCTTTTAGAGCCCACAGCGAATATCGCCTGGACTTATTTAGATAATGAGTCATATGATAAAGCCCTTCCTTATTTAAAGCAAACTTGGAAATTGATGGGGGATAGGGACGATAATACAATTCGTGCTCAACTTCTCACTCTGATGGGCCGCTATTTTATGGGTATAAATGAACTTGAAGATGCTAAAACCCATTTTGAAGATGCAATTCAGATTGTAGAAAATGATAACTTGATCCTTGAGGCTTCCTTAATTTATAAAGAATATGCACAACTGCTTTTTAAGGAAGAAAGCTATAAAGAAGGTTTTCTTGCTCTAGAGCAATACGAGAAATTCAATTCTCAAATTTTTGAAAGGGAAAGATTATCAGATATTGCAGCAGCTAATGTGAAATTTGATGTAATCCAATACCAAAAGGATCTGGAAATTGCAAGAAAGGAACAATTATATAAAGATGGATTAATAGAGAAGTCCAGAGAGCGTATGTTGATCTTGATTATCTCTTCTGTGGTACTTCTAATTATTATCATCCTTTTTTATCGCATCAATCTTTCTAGAAGAAACTTGATTCGTGAATTAAGCGAGAAGAATAATGAATTGATTGCAGCAAAAGAAGAAGCCGAGCGTCTATCTATGCTTAAAACAAAATTCTTTTCCACTATTAGTCATGAACTTAGAACTCCACTCTATGGAGTAATAGGATTAACGTCTATTCTTATGGAGGATGAATCCCTTTCTAAACATGAGGAAGATCTAAAATCATTAAAGTTCTCTGCAGATTATTTGTTGGCATTAATAAATGATGTATTGCAAATGAATAAGATGGAATCTAATTTATTAGAGTTTGAAAACATTGCTTTCAATCTAAATGAACTAATGAAAAGCATTGTAAAATCATTCGAGTTTACACGACTTCAAAATAACAATACGATACATCTTGAACTAGATGAGAGTAAGCCCTTTCACTTAATTGGAGATAAAGTAAGGTTATCTCAAATACTTATGAATCTTGTGGGTAACGCTATGAAATTTACGGAGAGAGGAGATATTTGGATAACGGCTAAAGTTGTAGAAGCGCAAAATAATAGATCTAAGGTTTATTTCGAAATAAAGGATAACGGATCTGGAATCTCAAAGAATAATCAAGAGATTATTTTCGAAGAATTTTCACAGTTAAAATCGGCTAATTATAATTATCAGGGAACTGGACTGGGATTACCTATCGTTAAAAAATTATTGAATTTATTTGGGTCTGAAATTCATTTAGAAAGTGAAGAAGGCGTAGGTTCTAATTTTAACTTCTCCATAGAATTTGAAAATGCAGAAGCCTCTAAAGAAAGTGAATCAAATGAAATTTTCGATCAAGAGAAAATTCTGAGTTCTATGATGGCTACTGGAGATAAACGTATTCTTGTGGTAGATGATAACCGCATTAATCAGGTTGTGACCAGAAGGATATTAGAGCAACAACAATTTGTGGTAGAGATTTGTGATAATGGTTTAGATGCAATTGAATTAGTGAAAAATCAAGAATTTGAACTGGTTTTAATGGATGTGAATATGCCTGGAATTTCCGGTTTAGAAGCAACCAAGAGAATCAGGAAATTTAATAAAGACATTCCTGTAATTGCCTTAACCGCAATGGAAATAGATGAAATAAGAGGGGAGATCTATGAAGCTGGATTAAATGATATCATAGTTAAACCCTATGATACTGCTCGTTTTTATCAAGTTATCTTCAAGAATCTCCCAACTACAATTTTGAGCTAATCTTTTATTTTTCTATAAGCCTGGAATCTTCTGGTTTTTCAAACAGTTTGTCTTCGGCTTCAAAAAATGTAATATTACTAAGAGTAGCTTCTCCAAGTTTTTCTCCAAATCCATTTTTTAAGCTCCAATTATGAAAAGACCATTTTGTAGCAACTGGAATACCATCAATCACTTTATATTCTGAATAAACAATACCATGTGGATTTTCTTCAGCTTTTGCCGGATCACCGCTTCCAAAGGTTACAATATAGCCCGCACCATGTAGCAATCCTGTTTCTCTTTCTTGATATACAACATACCAATCTTCTGGAGCATCACCAATATTATCTCCAAAAGTTAGTTTTCCAACATCAAATTTATTTTCGCCCATTTCTACAGATTCTAATGTTTCCCAATTTGTTCCCGGATCGGTTAATTTAAATGGAAGTGCAAAGAAATATTGCCATGTAAACATGTCGAATCTTGCACCTTTAGCTTCAGCATCAGCCGGGCATAAATAAACTTGTTTCCCATCATAGATCAATTGAGTATTATTATTTTTATCAACTCGTACTTTAGAAGAATTTGTAAAACTTGTAACCTTTCCGTTCAATCTTTCCTGTCCTCCAAAGGATAAGGAAATATCGAAAGAAACGGCCTTTTTATTATTCCAATCTGTTTTATTGTGAGCACTTTCTATTCCTTGGGCAAAAGCTACAGCTGGTGAAACAGCTCCATTCCCAATGCCGCCATCGGGCTCTGTCATTATAACTTCCTCAGGATTTGTTACTTTTTTTTGATCTTCTTTACAGCTTATTAGCAAGAGAATGGAAAATAATAAAATTAAATTTTTCATAGTTTGTTTTTGTTTAGGTCTTTAAAATTACGAAAGCTTTCAGTAGTACGCACAAAAAAACCGCTTAGTCAGTAATTTCTGAACTAAGCGGTTTAAAAAAGTAAAATAAGTAGGGTTATTTTACCATTTCGAAACTACGTTTTATAAAGGCAGTTAACTCTTCACCCTTCAATAGATTTTGAGATAATCTGGCAAGGTCTAAAGACTGCTTAATTAGGCGTTCTTGTTTCTTCTCTGTTTTGGTATTTAGAATTTCAGAAATTAATTCGTGGTTGGTATTAACAACCAAATTATACATTTCTGGCATGTTGCCCATCCCAAACATTCCACCACCACCGGTTTGTTGCATTTCCTTCATTCTTCTCATAAATTCAGGTTGCGTAATGATAAGCGGAGAAGCATTACTGTCCATTGCTTCCAATTGAACAGTGTATTTTCCAGCTGGAATTACTTTTTCGAAATCTGCTTTTAATTTCTCTTTTTCTTCTTCAGAAAGTTTGGAGATCTTTTCCTCTTCTTTATTGATTAAATTATCAATATTGTCACCATCTACACGCACAAAAGAAACTTTCTCTTTAGAGCTTTCTAACTTCTGAATTAAATGGGAAACTATTGGCGAGTCTAATAATAGCACTTCATATCCTTTTTCCTTGGCAGCTTCAATATAACTATGTTGTACATCTTTATTAGAAGCATAAAGAATAATTAGATTTCCATCCTTATCTGTTTGAGAATCTTTTATTTTCTCCTGAAGTTCTTCAAAAGTGAAGTAATTATTGTCTACTGTTGGATATAATGCAAATTTATCAGCTTTTTCAAAGAATTTATCTTCAGAAAGCATTCCGTATTCAATAACAATTTTGATATCATTCCATTTCTTTTCGAAATCTTCTCTATTATTGGTAAAAAGTGCTTTCAACTTATCTGCAACCTTTCTTGTAATGTAACTTGAGATCTTTTTCACGGCACCATCTGCCTGAAGATATGATCTGGAAACATTTAATGGAATGTCTGGGGAATCTATAACTCCGCGAAGCATAGTTAAAAATTCAGGAACAATTCCTTCTACATTATCTGTAACATACACCTGATTTTGGTATAATTGGATCTTGTCCTTTTGCATGTTCATATCCTGACCCATTTTTGGGAAATATAAGATCCCGGTAAGGTTGAAAGGATAATCTACATTCAAATGAATATGGAACAATGGATCTTCAAATTGCATAGGGTATAATTCCCTGTAAAAACTCTTGTAATCTTTGTCCTCAAGATCTGCCGGTTGTTTTGTCCAAGCCGGTGTAGGATTGTTTATAATGTTGTCTACTTCTACCGTTTCTGCTTTAGCATCTTTAGCTGCATCTTCTGGTAATGGAAGCGACTCTTCTTTAGTACCAAATTTAATTGGCACTGGCATAAATTTATTGTACTTAATAAGTAATTCACCTATTCTACCTTCTTCAAGAAATTGCTTATCCTCATCATTTATATGAAGAATGATCTCTGTTCCACGTTCTGTTTTATCAGAATCCTCTAAAGTAAATTGGGTAGTCCCTTCACATATCCAATGAGCAGCTGGCTCATCTTTATAAGATTTGGTGATGATCTCTACTTTATTTGCTACCATAAAGGCAGAATAGAAACCAAGACCAAAATGCCCAATAATCCCGCTATCTTTAGCAGAATCTTTATATTTTTCTAAGAATTCCTCAGCTCCAGAGAAAGCTATTTCATTTATATATTTTTCAACCTCGTCCTTGGTCATCCCAACTCCTTGATCAATCACATGAAGCGTGTTGTTTTCCTCGTTAATTTTTACTTCTATCTTAGGATCTCCATATGCTACATCTATTTCGCCAATGCTGGTGAGATGTTTTAATTTTAAAGT
Organism: Flavobacteriales bacterium; assembly: GCA_038233835.1. Classification (GTDB taxonomy): domain Bacteria; phylum Bacteroidota; class Bacteroidia; order Flavobacteriales; family Flavobacteriaceae; genus Gillisia. Next base: position 23,226 of record JBBSVD010000005.1, read on the forward strand.
TGCATCTGTTGCGTTAGATATTAATTCACGCAAAAAGATCTCGTGATCACTGTATAAAAACTTTTTTATAAGTGGAAAAATGTTTTCTACAGATACATTAATGTTTCCGGTTGCCATATATCAAAAATTTAAATGAATTATTTGTTTCCATACTTAAGTCAAAAAAAATACCAAGACCGTTTCGCTGACAAAGTGACACTTGTAATGCCTAATTAAAATATTCGTCTAAGCTTTCAAGAATATTTAATGACAATTAAATTTTAACAAATAATTTTGTTTAAGGTTAACTATAAAAGATTAAACAAATTGTATCTTTGTATTAGAAGAAAGAATTATGGCAACTAATAAAAAAGCAGCAGAAAAGAAATTCAATAAAGAGATCTTAATAGGTCTTTATATGAATTATGTTTTAGAGCATGAAAGAATGCCGAAGAGTGTATACAAATTTTCAAAGGACAATGAAATTACTGAAGATCAATTCTATGATTACTTTGGAAGTTTTGATGGATTAAAGAAAGGGATTTGGAGTCAGTTTTATTTGAATACTATGGAAATGCTTAACAAGAGTTTAGAGTTTGAGGCATTTACTCCTAGAGAAAAACTACTCACTTTTTATTATACTTTTTTCGAATTACTATCCGCGAACAGAAGCTATGTTTTAATGGCTTTAAATGAAAGTTCGGACAAGCTAAAGAATCTGGAACAATTGAAATCTTTAAGAAGAGAAATTAAATCTTTTGCAAAGGAACTTATTCAGGAAGGGAATGAGAGTAAAAATGTTCAGTTCCTAAAGCAATCTGAAACTGTTTTCTCTGAAGCATCTTGGGTTCAATTCTTATTTATTTTGAAGTTTTGGATGGATGATAATTCAGCAAAATTTGAAAGTACCGATGTTGCAATAGAGAAATCTGTAAATACCGTATTCGATCTTTTCGACAATACTCCTTTAGAGCGAGTTTTAGATCTTGGAAAGTTTTTATGGAAAGAGAAAATGAATTAAATAGATTTTGAGGACCACCCGGGTTTAGTGCCCTTCATATGTATTTCCCTACAATTAATTTCTATATCCGTATGGTTTTAAAAACAAAAAACAACTATGAAAACAATAGATAGTATTCCTACTGGTAAACTTGGGAGAACCAGCAAAATGGTTCAAACAGGGGTTAAAGTAGGTGGCAATTATATTAAGTACTATAGTAAAAAAGCTTTTGATAAAAACCTTTCGCGCGAGGAATTAGATGAAGATAATGCTTCAGATATTTATGATGGTTTAAAAAGTTTAAAGGGTAGTGCTCTTAAGGTGGCTCAAATGCTCTCTATGGAAAAGAGTTTAATGCCAAGTGCTTATGTAGAAAAATTCTCTTTAGCACAATTTAGTGTGCCTCCATTATCTGCCCCTTTAGTTAGGAAAACTTTTAAAAAATACAATGGAAGCTACCCCGAACAGCTTTTTGATACTTTTGCAACGCAGTCGGTAAATGCAGCTAGTATTGGACAAGTCCATATGGCTACAAAGAATGGGAAAAAACTTGCTGTGAAAATCCAATATCCGGGCGTTGCAGATAGTATCAGTTCAGATCTTGCAATGGTAAAACCTATTGCTACAAGAATGTTTAATCTGCAAGGGAAAGATTCAGAAAAATATTTTAAAGAAGTAGAAGGCAAATTATTGGAAGAAACAGATTATATTTTCGAAGTACAGCAGAGTAAGGAGATTTCGGAAGCATGCGTAAATATTCCAAATCTTAAATTCCCTAAGTATTATGAGGAATTATCTAGTGAGCGTATAATTACGATGGATTGGATGGACGGAATTCATCTAAGTGAATTTTCTAAATTAAATTCAGATCAAAATCTAGCAAATAAAATAGGTCAGGCGCTGTGGGATTTTTACATGTTTCAAATACACAAGTTAAGAGCGGTGCATGCAGACCCTCATCCTGGTAATTTTTTAATTGATAAAGAATATAACCTTATAGCAATAGATTTTGGTTGTGTTAAAAGAATACCTTTAGATTTTTATACGCCATATTTTCAACTTGCAATCAGGGAAAATTTGAATAATAAAGATTTTTTCAACGAGAAATTATTCGATTTGGAGATCTTACGAGAAAGTGATTCAGAAAAAGAAAAAGTTTTTTTCTCTGAAATGTTCTACGAAATGTTCAACATGTTCTCTACTCCGTATCAATCTGAAACTTTCGATTTTACTGATGTGGCTTTTTGGAACAACCTCACAGAATTGAGTGAGCGATACAGTAAAGATCCAGAATTACGTAAAATGAATGGTTCTAGAGGAAGTCAGCATTTTTTATATATGAGTAGAACTTTCTTCGGTCTTTTCAACTTGATGCATGATTTGGAAGCAAAAATAGAAGTAAACAATTATAAATTGATGAGTTAATAGTTAATATTGGTTAGGTTGATAGGGAGGCAGCATTTTTGCATATGATGCTTCCCTTTTTTTTTTACTTACTATAACAAAAACAAAGGCTGCTTAAATTTAAGCAGCCTTTGTTTATATATTTAGGTGATCATTTAATTTTGCATTGTCTCTTCTTTTTTACTTATTTCAGTCTTCACTCTGTTTTTTACATATTTCTCCAGCCATTGATCTTGTTCCCACAACACATGCAATACAGACTCCTTTGCACTATATCCATGACTTTCTTTAGGTAAAATCACCAATCTTGCAGTAGCTCCAAGTCCTTTTAAAGCATTAAAATAACGTTCACTTTGCATAGGGTAGGTTCCAGAATTATTATCTGCTTCTCCATGAATTAATAATAAAGGAGTCTTCATTTTATCGGCATTCATAAAAGGAGACATCGTATTATATACTTCTGGTGCTTCCCAATAACTTCGCTCTTCACTTTGAAAACCAAAAGGAGTTAAAGTTCTATTATACGCACCACTTCTAGCAATTCCAGCAGCAAAAAGGTTGGAGTGAGATAATAAGTTTGCTGTCATAAAGGCTCCATAACTATGGCCACCAACGGCCACTCTATTTCTATCTATATATCCCATTTCGTCTACAGCATCTATTGCAGCTTTTCCGTTAGCAACCAACTGTTTTAAAAAACTATCATTAGGCTGTTCATCTCCCTCACCAATGATAGGAAACGAGGCATCATCTAAAACAACATATCCTCGGTTCACCCAGTAAATTGGAGATCCGTAATACGGGTAAGTGAAATCATTTGCATTGGAAGTGTTTTGAGAAGCAGAATTTTTATCCTTGAACTCCCTTGGATATGCCCAAAGGATCATAGGTAATTTCTCTTTAGAATTTTTTTCATAATTTGCAGGAAGGTATAAAGTTCCGTTTAATTCCAATCCGTCATCTCGTTTATAAGTGATCACTTCCTTATGCACATCTTGTAATGCTTTAAAAGGATTTTCGAAATTTGTTATTTGAGTAACTGCATCTTTTTTATTGATATCTCTTATATAATAATTAGGATATTCTGTAGAAGATTCTATTCTCACTAAAATTTTTCCTTTTGTAATATCTATAGCTTCCACAAGAGTTTCCTTTTTCTTGTTATAATTGGAACGATATAGATTAGTGGTTTTTCCACTCTCAAGTTCTATTTTATCCACAAATGGGAATTGCCCTTTTTCTGTAAAACCTCTCCCCAATAAAAAAGCATTATTGTCTTTTAAAGCCAAAACACTTGTTCCAAATTGATTTTTATTAGTTACAAAATCTCCTGGATCGCTATATTGATCCTGATAATTTCTATTGAATAATACTTTTGGTTCTACTTTATTATTTGAAGGATTAAAAACGTAAGTTCGAGTGTTTCTATTGTTCCACCAGTAATCGTAAGCAATAGCAGTATTTTTGTTTCCCCAGGTGATTCCTGAGAACCTATCTTTTGTTTTTAAGATGGAATTTCCTTCTCCTTTAAAAGGTGAATTCAATAGAAAAACTTCGTCTCGATATTCAGCCGCTACTTCAGGGTCTCCACCATCCAATACTTTTGCATAAATTAATGTAGCTGGTGCATCACTTCTCCAACTCATAGATCTTCTTCCTTCTCTTTCTGCCATAAACCCAATAGGCAATACCTCTATAAGAGGGACATCATTCACTTTACTAATTTCCTTTCCGCTTTTATCGTAGATCACAGTTTCAAAAGGAAACCGGTCATATGGCACTAAATAGGAAAATGGTTTTTTAATAACTGAAACCATCACATAATTTCCATCTGGAGAAAAAGAAATCTCGTCGTACATTTTAGATTCCATCCATGGAGTAGCGCTTCCGTTAAGACTTACCTTTACAAGACTTGCTTTTGCTAATTGCTCAAAATTAAATTCATCATTTGTATTTTGAAGCAGATCCTGATAAGTTCTATTTTGTGCTTTTTGTCCGTCACTAGTAGAAATTGTTGGTCCCGTTGGTACAGCTGTATTAGTATTAATCAAGGTTTTTCTATTTTCCGGAAGCATTTTAACGAGCACGGCAGAGCCATCTTTAAACCAGTTGATTACGTTGCTCATGTTGGCATTTAAAGTAGCATCTGTTAATTTTTTAGCTGAAGCTGAAGCTATATCCAACACCCACAATTCTACACCAGTATCTGTAGTATGAGTCATAGCAATTTTAGATTCGTCTGGAGACCAGGAGAAATTTGCCAAACGTGGCTTTTCCGGTAAACCGGAAATTGATTTGGGAGTCTCAGATTTTAAAGATTTTACTTCAACATTATTATAATAAGTTGTTCTACTATTTATATTGGTAACAGGATTAATTCGTAATCCACCTAATCTTAATTCCTTTTCGCTTAATTCGGCTATAGATTTATATTGATCTCTGTATAAAAACACCATCATTTCACCTTTACTGTCTACCAAGGTAATTGGTGCCAATGGAACATCTACAAGATCCATAATTGCTTGCGGTGGTTTTTGATAAGTTAAATTTTCCTGAGCTTGAAGATTGGCAAATAAAAAGCCAGTTAAAAAAAATAAAAGAAATTTTTTCATAAGTTAATTTTTTAAATATTTCAATGACCCCAGTCAATATTAGAATTATAAAAATTAATCTTTCTTATATTGCGAGGCAAAAATTTATTAATTGCTTAAATTTAAGAAGAAAAAATAATAATATCATAATTATAAATATATGTATCAATCAAAAATAGCAGGATTGGGAAGTTATGTTCCTGAAAATGTAGTAACAAATGACGATCTGTCCAAATTGATGGATACCAATGATGCTTGGATCCAGGAGCGAACCGGAATCGAAGAAAGAAGACATATTAAAAAAGGAGATGGCAATACTACTGCGGTAATGGGTGTGAAGGCAGCAAAGATCGCAATAGAGCGCGCTAAGATATCTAAAGATGACATAGATCTTATTGTTTTTGCAACCTTAAGCCCTGATCTATATTTTCCTGGATGTGGAGTGCAAGTGCAAGAAATGTTAGATATTAATACATGTCCTGCCTTAGACGTTAGAAACCAATGCAGCGGATTTATATATGCATTATCTGTAGCAGATCAATTTATTAAAACCGGAATGTATAAGAATGTTCTTGTAATAGGAAGTGAGAATCATAGTGGTGGATTAGATTTTACAACACGTGGTAGATCCGTTTCTGTGATCTTTGGCGATGGGGCAGGTGCAGCCGTCTTAACAAGAAGTAATCATATTGGCCAAGGAATCCTTTCTACACACTTACATTCTGAAGGGAAACATGCGATGGAGCTTTCATTAAAAGGTCCAAGCACGATGCATTGGGTACCAGAAATTATTGCTGAAAATCCACAAGGGGACGATATACCTTATTACCCTTATATGAACGGACAATTCGTTTTTAAAAATGCAATTGCCCGTTTTACTGAAGTTATAAATGAAGGATTGAAAGCGAATGGTCTTGATGTTAAAGATATCGATATGTTAATTCCGCATCAAGCCAATTTAAGGATCTCTCAATTTATTCAGAAGAAATTAAATTTGAGTGATGATCAAGTGCATAATAATATTCAGAATTATGGGAATACCACGGCAGCTTCAATCCCTATAGCGCTTACTGAAGCTTGGGAGCACGGAAGGATCAAGGATGGAGATGTTGTTGTTTTAGCAGCATTTGGAAGCGGATTCACTTGGGGAAGTGCAATTATAGAATGGTAAAATTCTGTAGAAGACTAAAATAATTAAATCCGCATAGGTGCTGCTATGCGGATTTTTTTGGCTAATAAATAAACGATTACCTAGAATAGTCCGCCAGCATCTTTTTTATTATAATCTCGATTTTTAGGTTTCAAACCTTGCTTTTTTCTCCTTTTAATCCCTAGGAGAAAATATAAAAAGTATAACAAATAGGTGTTTAAAGCTTACTTAGGTGTTTCTATTTAAAAGACTATTGTATTTTTGATTTGTTACACAGCAGGATTTTTTTAAATTTAATATTATGGAAAAGAAGAAAACATTGGTTCTGGGAGCCTCATTAAATCCAGCAAGATACTCGAATTTAGCTATTAGCAGATTGGTAAAACATAAACAGCCAACAGTGGCAGTAGGACTTAAAAAAGGGAACGTTGGCGGAGTAGATATAGTGACAGAAAAGGAAGATTTCCAGGATATCGACACCATCACTTTGTATTTAAATGCAAAAAGGCAGGAGGAATATTATGATTATATAATTTCCCTGCATCCTGAAAGGGTGATTTTTAATCCCGGTACGGAGAACCCTGAATTATACAGATTATTGAGGGAAAATAATATTGACTTTGAAAATGCTTGTACCTTAATTATGTTGGGAACGAATCAATATTAAGCCTAAGAAAGTTAAAGCTCCATTTAATATAAGCACAAAAAATCCAAATTCAAATCCGAACCAAGCTTCACTGTTTATGCTTATTAAATAACAAAGTACTGGGGATAGAATGGCAACGATAGGTACTAATTTATCCTTTACCTGCCAATTTGTGAATAACCCAAAACTATATAATCCAAGTAAAGGGCCATAGGTGTAGCCTGCAAAAACAAAGAGCTTGGCAATAACGCTTTCATCCTGAATTATGTATTTAAAACTTACGATCACCAAAATAAGCACTATTGATACTCCTACATGAATTCGCTTTCTTACTATTTCTTGCTTAGCAGCTTCATAACGTTTTTCAATATCTAAAATATCTATACTAAAAGAGGTGGTAAGAGCAGTAAGAGCGCTATCTGCACTACTATATGCAGCAGCAATGAGGCCCAAAATAAAGAAGATGGCAATGCCAATTCCCATTCCACTTTGGGTTGCAATTACAGGGAAAAGATCATCTTTAAATGCTTCAATCCCATTTTTTCTTGCATATTCAGTAAGTAAAACTCCAAGCACTAAAAAGATCAAGTTAACGATGGTAAGTACAATAGTGAACCAGAACATGTTTTTTTGAGCATCCTTCAAATTCCTGCAGGTTAAATTCTTTTGCATCATATCCTGATCTAACCCAGTCATTACAATGGCAATAAATGCACCTGATATAAATTGCTTCCAGAAGTAATCGGCACTTTTAAAATCGTCGAAAAAGAACATTTTAGAGAAATCGCTGTTAGCAATATGACCAATTAAATCACCTCCTTGAATCCCCAAGCTTCCAGACAGATAATAGATACTTACTCCCAGAGCAATTAACATGCACAAGGTTTGGAGCGTATCTGTGTAAACAATAGTTTTTATACCAGATTTAAAGGTGTAAAGCCAAATTAAAGCAATGGTCATAATTACCGTTGCCCAAAATGGAATTCCCAAGGCATCAAAAAGTATTATTTGCAAAACGTTTGCTACTAAGAATAACCTAAAACTTGCACCAACTACTCTGGATAATAAGAAAAAGGAAGCTCCAGTTTTATAAGAATATGCTCCAAATCTACTTTCCAAGTAGGTGTAGATTGAGGTGAGATTCATTTTATAATAAAGCGGTAATAGCACCAACCCGATAACAGCATAACCTACTATATATCCCAAAACTACCTGCATATAGCTAAATTGGCTAGCTTCTACCCAACCTGGTACAGAGATAAAAGTAACTCCACTTAAAGAAGCCCCAATCATTCCAAATGCCACTATATACCAAGGAGACTGCCTGTTGGCCTTAAAAAATGCGTCGTTATCGGAATTTTTCCCTGTGAAATAGGATATGATAAGTAGTGCTCCAAAGTAGGCGGCTATGAGCAGTAACATGTAGACTGGTTGCATATATTTTTAATTTCGGAGCCAAATTACAAATAATGTACTTGTTTTTACACAGGTTGATTAGGTATAATTTAGCGAGCTAAACTAAAAATATGTAATTTTGAATCATGGATTTTTCTTCAAAATTATTAGAGCAGGCAGTGGCAGAAATGTCGCAATTACCTGGAATTGGGAAACGCACTGCGTTGCGATTAGTGCTTCATCTTTTAAAGCAACCTCTAACACAAACGCAGCAACTTTCTGAAGCTTTGACAAATTTGAGATCTAATATTAAATTATGTAAGAATTGTCATAATATTAGCGATACCGAAGTTTGTGAAATATGTGCAAATCCAAATAGAAAAAGGGAATTGGTATGTGTGGTTGAAGATATTCGCGATGTTATGGCTATAGAAAATACGGGTCAATATCGAGGTTTATATCATGTGTTAGGAGGAAAGATAAGTCCGATGGATGGAATTGGTCCCTCACAGCTTACTATAAAATCTCTAATAGATAAGGTTAATGAAGGAGAGGTAGAGGAGATTATTTTTGCCTTGAGCAGCACCTTGGAAGGAGACACTACTAATTTTTATATTTTTAAACAGTTAGAAGGTATCAGCATTAAAACTTCAACTATTGCAAGAGGAATTTCTGTTGGTGATGAGTTGGAGTATGCAGATGAAGTTACACTTGGTAGAAGTATCACCAATAGAATTCCATTTGAAGGCTCACTGAAAAATTAATGCTAGGACATTCAGCTTAAAATTTATCTAAAAAAGTAAATTCCTTTTATTTTAAAGTATCATAATTGTAATTTTACCTCAATTGCTTTATTGATTTGGATAGATATTGCAGTTTTAAAAATAATTTTATTACATATTTAATACATCTGAAGGCTCAAATTGATTAATTTCGCAATTGGAATTATAAAAAACATCGTTGAAATAATAATATGGCAAAGTTTGAACTTAAGTTACCCAAAATGGGTGAAAGCGTAGCGGAAGCAACTATTACAAGTTGGTTAAAGGAAGTTGGAGACACAATTGAAGCAGATGAAGCGGTACTAGAAATTGCTACAGACAAGGTAGACAGTGAAGTGCCAAGTGAGGTAGATGGCGTGTTAATTGAAAAACTTTTCCAACCGGATGATGTTGTGCAAGTCGGACAGACTATTGCAATTATTGAAATTAAAGGTGGAGACGATTCCAGTTCAACTTCTGCAGAAACCAGTAAGCCGGAGGCTATGGTCGAAGAAGCAGAAGAAATGGTAACTGCTGGAAAAGCTGTTTCAGGATTTACAATTTCCTCAGATTTTTCAGATTCTACAAAATTCTATTCTCCTTTGGTCAAGAATATTGCCAAGAAAGAAGGAATATCTCTTCAGGAATTAGAAAGATTAGAAGGAACAGGAAAAGAAGGAAGAGTTACCAAAACAGATTTATTAGGATATATAGAAGAACGTGCTTCTCAGCCTAAAACTACTGCCGGAGTTTCTGCGCCAACTCAAGCGGCTCCAGCTACTAAAAAACCTTCCGCACCAGTTAGCGTGAACGGAGAAGATGAGATTATAGAAATGAGCAGAATGGGCAAAATGATCGCTCATCATATGGTAGAAAGTGTTCAAACTTCTGCACATGTGCAATCTTTTATAGAAGTAGATGTTACTAACATCTGGAATTGGAGAAACAAGAATAAAAATGCATTCGAAAAGAGAGAAGGAGAAAAACTAACTTTTACTCCAATCTTTATGGAAGCGGTTGCCAAAGCAATCAAGGATTTCCCAATGATCAATATAGCTTTAGACGGCGATAAAATTATTAAGAGAAAAAATATCAATCTAGGAATGGCTGCGGCGCTTGGTAACGGAGATTTAATTGTTCCTGTAATTAAGAATGCCGATAGATTAAATCTAGTAGGCATGGCTAAGGCGGTGAATGATCTGGCTAATAGAGCTAGGGAAAACAAATTGAAACCAGACGATATCCAAGGTGGAACCTATACAGTTACCAATGTTGGAACTTTTGGAAGCATCATGGGTACGCCAATAATAAATCAGCCGCAAGTTGCAATTCTTGCACTTGGAGCTATTAGAAAGGTTCCTGCAGTTATAGAAACTCCGGAAGGAGATTTTATTGGGATCAGATATAAAATGTTCTTATCGCACAGTTATGACCATCGTGTTGTTAATGGTGCATTAGGAGGACAATTTGTGCAACGTGTTGCGAACTATCTTGAAGCTTTCGATAAAAATCGTGAAGTTTAAGCATTAAAATAAACTAATTTAGAAGCCACATAATACGCTAATAATCTTGTCGTATTTGTGGCTTTTATTTTTCTGAATTTTTCAAAAAAAGATGCTTTTATACGGCAGCTTTCTTGAATTTTTAGAACTGTTAAAATATAGTATCTTTACAAAAAATCACTTATTTATATGGAGTTAAAGCTCTCAAAACCAATATGTTTTTTCGATCTGGAAACTACAGGTACCAACGTAGCGAAGGATAGAATAGTTGAAATTTCTATATTAAAAGTATTTCCAAATGGAAATAAGGAAAGCAAAACCTGGTTAGTTAATCCTGAGATGGAAATTCCGGCTGAGGTAATTGCAATTCATGGTATTTCTAATGAAAAAGTAGCAAATGAACCAACTTTTAATCAATTAGCACCTAAGATTTATGAGATGATAAAGAATTGTGATCTAGGCGGTTATAATTCGAACAGATTTGATATTCCTTTGCTAGCTGAAGAAATGTTACGCGCAGATTTAGATTTCGATATGAAGAATTTAGCTTCGGTAGATGTGCAAACCATCTTCCATAAAATGGAGCAGCGCACATTAACTGCGGCTTATAAATTCTACTGCCAAAAAGATCTGGAAGGAGCGCATGGAGCCGAAGCAGATACAAATGCTACTTATGAAGTGCTAAAATCTCAGCTGGATAAATATGAGGAACTGGAGAATGATATGTCCTGGCTTTCAACTTTTAGTTCTAGACGTAAGTTTGCAGATTTCGCAGGATTTATAGCTTTCGATAAGCAAGGAAAAGAAGTGTTCTCTTTCGGGAAATATAAAGGGAAACTAGTAGAACAGGTTTTAGAAGAAGAACCTGGATATTTTGGATGGATCCAAAATGCCGATTTTCCATTGTACACCAAGAAAATCCTTACAGGAATAAAATTGAGAAAACTGAACACTAAACTAAAATAGTGCAATTTCTATGAAGATCATTTGTATAGGCAGAAACTATAGCGCCCATATTTCCGAATTGAAAAATGAAAAGCCTATAGATCCTATGGTTTTCCTGAAACCAGATACCGCTATTCTCCTAAAAAAACAGCCATTCTTTATTCCAGATTTCAGCAATGATGTTCATTATGAAGTAGAGGTCTTAGTGAAGATAAATAGAGTTGGGAAGTATATTGAAGAGCAATACGCCCATAAATACTATAATGAAATTGGTTTGGGTATAGATTTTACTGCGAGAGATCTTCAGCAAAAATTAAAAGACAAAGGTTTGCCATGGGAAAAAGCAAAGAGCTTTGATGGTGCAGCTGTAATTGGCGAAAAATGGATGGACAAAAATTCTTTTTCGAACCTAAATAATATTAACTTTAGCTTGCTTAAAAATAACGAACCGGTTCAAACCGGTAATACCAGTGCCATGTTGTGGAAAATTGATGAGCTTATTTCGTATGTCTCTCAATTTTTCACTTTAAAAATCGGGGATGTTATTTTTACAGGTACTCCAGAAGGTGTTGGTAAGGTAGAAGCAAATGACGTACTCACCGGATTTATAGAGGAAAAACAACTATTTTCAATACAAGTAAAATAAATGAAAAACTACAACTTAGACGACGTAATTGAAATGGCAGGTGGGGATGACGATTTTGTAAAAGTAATAGTACAAACCTTTTTAGAGGAAATTCCCCCAGATGTAGATTCGATGTCTGAAGCTATTTCTAACAGCAACCCAGCATTAGCGTACCAGTATGCTCACAAAATGAAACCAAATTTGCAATTATTTGGTCTTAATCTTATGGATCAGATACTTTTAATAGAAGGATGGTCTAAGGGAAAAGAAAGGGAAACAACCGCAAGCGATGCGGGACAAAAAATAGCCGCAAAGGTTAGACTTGCTGAAAGAGAATTAAAGAATGATTTTGATTTATAATGATTGCAGAAATAATTACGATTGGAGATGAAATTTTAATCGGTCAGATTGTAGATACAAATTCCGCTCATATTGCTCAAGAGCTGAATAAAATAGGGGTTTCTGTGCATCAGATCACTTCTGTTGAAGATGAACGAAAACACATACTTACCACTCTCAAAGAGGCTTCAAAACGTGCAGATATTATTTTGATAACTGGCGGATTAGGACCAACGAAAGATGATATTACCAAAACTACTTTATGCGAATATTTTGAGGATACCCTTAAAAGGGATCCTGAAGTTTTAGCACATATAGAATCTATTTTTGCTAAAAATATTAGCACTCCAATTTCAGAGATCAATAGGGATCAATCTCTTGTGCCAACCAAGGCAATAGCTTTACATAATGAATATGGTACTGCTCCCGGACTTTGGATGAAAAAAGGGAAGAAAGTATTTATCTCGATGCCTGGAGTTCCGTTCGAGATGAAATCTTTAATGCAGCATGAAGTTTTGCCAAGATTGATAAAGGAATTTAAAAGGCCTTTTATCTACCATAAGACCATAAGAACTTACGGTTTAGGCGAAAGTGCCATTGCAGCGCGCCTGGAATCGTGGGAGAATAGTTTGCCTTCTCATGTGAAACTAGCCTATTTACCAAGTTATGGTACTGTGAGATTGAGATTGTCTGGAAAAGGATTAGATGAGGTTGATCTTAAAAATTCTATTGAAACAGAGTTTGAAAAGATCTATCCGCTACTTCTCGATATTATTGCTGATGCTAATGGAGAAAATGAAGATATAACCATTACCATCAGGCAGCTTCTTGAGAAAAAAGAAATGTATCTGGCAGTTGCTGAAAGTTGTACCGGTGGCGAGTTGGCCACAAAGTTCACAAAGAATCCAGGAGCTTCAAATAGCTTTAAAGGAGGTGTGGTGACTTATGCTACGCAAACAAAAGAGGATGTTTTAAATGTTCCGAAATCAGTGATTAAAGAAAATTCTGTAGTGAGTGGAGCGGTAGTAGAAGAGATGGCTAAAAATGCTAAACGTCTCTTTAAATCAGATTATGCAATTGCTACCACAGGAAATGCCGGACCAGAAAAAGGTGATAGTGATGCCGAAGTTGGGACAGTTTTTATTGGTATTGCGACTCCAGAAAAAGTGTTTTCAGAAGAATTCAAATTTGGTAGGAGTAGGGATCAAGTGGTGAATAAAACCATTAATAAGGCTTTAGAAATGCTACTTAAGGAGCTGCTTAAAAAATAAAATTGCTATCAGAAGTATTTGATACCAAAACAACTAGAAAGCAAGGCAATAGGAAACTGATAAATAGACATAAAAAATTTTTATTTTTATGTTGGCAGTTACTTAAAAAAATCGTTAATTTGCAGCCTGTTTTGAAATAACAAGATAAAGAATAGTACAATGTCAAGAGTTTGTGAACTTACGGGTAAAAGAGCAATGGTAGGGAACAATGTTTCTCACGCTATGAATAAAACCAAACGTAAATTTAATATTAATTTATTAAAGAAGCGTTTTTATATTCCTGAAGAAGATAAATGGGTAACCCTTAAAATATCTGCTTCTGCATTAAAGAACATCAATAAAAAAGGGATCTCTGCTGTTATGAAAGAAGCGAGAGAAAAAGGATTTTTAAATAAATAATCCTCAACCATAAAGACACGGAAAAATGGCAAAGAAAGGCAATAGAATACAAGTTATCTTAGAGTGCACAGAGCATAAAGAATCTGGAAAACCAGGAACTTCTAGATATATTTCAACTAAAAACAAAAAGAACACGCCAGATAGATTGGAGTTAAAGAAATTTAACCCAATTCTTAAGAAAATGACGGTTCATAAAGAAATTAAATAAGTACAAGTCATGGCAAAAAAATCAGTAGCTTCATTACAAACAGGATCCAAGAGATTATCGAAAGCCGTTAAGATGGTGAAATCTCCAAAAACTGGTGCTTATACTTTTGTTGAAAGTATTATGGTTCCAGAACAAGTAGACGCATTTTTGAGTAAAAAATAAGTTTTTTAAAAATATTTTATAAGCCGTCCTGACCCATCTGGACGGCTTTTTCTTTTTATGTATATTTACGTTTGAATTTTTGCTGAAACCTTTTTAATTTCACAACCGCATTCAGCAAGAAAAACCATCCAAATAAAATGAGTTTATTTAAAAAATTATTTTCTAAGGAAAAAAAAGAAACCTTAGATAAAGGATTGGAAAAATCCAAAAATAACTTTCTTTCTAAGATGAGTAAGGCAGTTGCCGGTAAGTCTAAGGTAGATGATGAAGTATTAGATGATCTTGAAGATGTACTGGTAAGTAGTGATGTGGGGGTGGCAACAACTATTAAGATCATAAAAAGAATTGAAGCTAGAGTAGAGCGTGACAAATATTTGGGAACCGATGAATTAAACGGGATCCTGAGAGAAGAAATAGCAGGATTATTATCTGAAACTGAATCTGGAGAGAGTAATGGTTTTAATTTCGATAATGCTAGCAAGCCGTATGTGATCATGGTAGTTGGGGTTAATGGTGTTGGTAAAACAACAACCATTGGTAAGCTAGCACATCAATTCAAAAAAGATGGCAAAAAAGTGCTTCTAGGCGCTGCAGATACTTTTAGAGCAGCAGCTATAGATCAACTTCAAGTTTGGGCAGATAGAACAGGAGTGCCAATAGTAAAACAACAAATGGGAAGTGATCCTGCATCTGTGGCTTATGATGCTGTGGAAAGTGCAGTAAAGCAAGATGTAGATGTGGTGATTATAGATACCGCCGGGAGATTGCATAATAAGGTGAATTTAATGAATGAGCTTACCAAGGTGAAAAGGGTAATGCAAAAAGTAATTCCAAATGCACCTCATGAAGTGCTATTGGTATTGGATGGTTCTACAGGTCAAAATGCATTTGAGCAAGCAAAACAATTTACAGCGGCTACAGAAGTGACTTCTCTAGCAGTTACTAAATTGGATGGAACTGCAAAAGGTGGCGTAGTGATTGGGATTAGCGATCAATTTAAAATACCGGTAAAATATATTGGAGTAGGAGAAGGATTAGAAGATCTTCAGGTTTTCAATAAAATTGAATTTGTAGATTCTTTTTTCAAGAAATAAATTTTGAGATTTTAGCAGAAGTTATTTTAGTTAGAATTTTTATATAATTCAGAAATCCCGTTAATCCAATATTATATTAAGCAGTCACAATCGAACTATAAATCTAAATCACCCATAAATTCTATGAAAAAGCTTGTAATTTTCCTATCTATAATTTCAATGATCGGTTGCAAAGATGACTCTAAGCAGTTGGCAAAAAATGAAATTTCTCAAGACACCACTGAAGTTAAAGATTTTAGAGAATTCAAAGTTTTGGATTCAAAGGTTATAGACATAGATTCTCTATGGGCTCCATTTAACAAAGAACTTTCAGCATTTTCAGAAGAACGATATTCAGAATTAGTACCACTTATTTTAGATCAGGATATTCCTTCGCTTCAAAAATCTGTAGCAGCTAATACTTTTAGTTATGAAGAATTGGTGCTTTTTTATCTGAAGCGTATTCAGAAATATGATAGAAGTAATGATTTGAGTTTGAACTCAGTTATTTCTTTAAATCCAAATGTTTTAGTAGAGGCAAGAAAAAGAGATCAGGCTTTAAAAAATAAAATGCTGAAGCATCCAATCTTTGGAATTCCTGTTTTATTAAAAGATAACATCAATACTCTAGACATGCCTACTACTGCTGGAGCGGTGGCAATGAAAAATAATACTACAGATGATGCTTTTATAGTGCAACGTTTAAAAGAGAATGGTGCGATCATACTAGGTAAAGCTAATCTAAGTGAGTGGGCATATTTCTTTTGTGGAGATTGTCCTAGTGGATATTCTGCCGTTGGAGGACAAACACTTAATCCTTATGGAAGAAAAACACTGGATACCGGTGGTTCTAGTTCTGGAAGTGCAGTATCTGTGGCAGCTAATTTCGCTCCCGTTGCGGTAGGATCTGAAACTGCGGGTTCTATACTTTCTCCAGCAAGTCAAAACTCCTTGGTTGGTTTAAAACCAACTATCGGGGTTTTAAGTAGAGGTGGAATTGTGCCAATCTCCAGCTATTTAGATACACCTGGACCAATAACCAAGAATGTAACCGATAATGCTATTCTATTTTCAGCGATGAGCGGAAGGGATAATCAGGATCCGGCATCAGTAGCAAATAAAAACACTCCTTCAAAATCATATCAAGAAATCTCCGCAGTTTCCTTAAAAGGCAAACGTTTTGGTGCAATTAAATCCCTGATGGAAGACTCGCTTTACGTGCAAGCTTTAGAAGATCTAAAAAGTGCAGGTGCGGAAATTGTTGAATTTGAAGCCGATGAATTAGATCTTCCCAATTTTACTCGTTTTCTTAATATAGAAATGAAAAGAGACCTTCCGGTTTACTTCAAAAAATATGGAAATAAGGAACTGCAATTCGAAAATGTAAAGGATGTAGTGAGCTATAATAATGAAGATACCTTAGTTCGTTCTCCATATGGTCAGAAATTGTTTGATGGAATTGTAGCAGATTCGGCTACTGAAAAAGAGTTTGCAGCAATTCAGGATACCTTGACAACAAATGGAAAACAATTTTTTGAAGTTCCAATGATAGAACATAATCTAGATGGAGTACTTTCTATAAATAACTATCATGCAGGTTATGCCGCTGTTGCTAAGTACCCAGCTATTACGGTGCCTATGGGTTATGCAGATAATAACGCTCCTGAAGGATTAACATTTATTGCAAGACCATATCAAGAAGCGAGTCTTTATTCTTGGGCTATTGCTTACGAGAAGGCATCTCAAAAACGCGTTTCTCCTTCAAATTATAATGAATAGGCATGCACAAAACCAATTTTAAGGCGATCATTAGCAAGATCATTGTATTTTACAGTGTGTTTTATGTAGTTATGAAGTTGATTGCTATAATATTTGATGGTGCCTGGGCGCTTCCAAATTTAATATTGGCACTTCCATTTTTTATCATAGCTATAGTTGGTGGTCTATTGATGAAGAAAGAGCAGTTTTCTTGGATCTTTGTGGTAGTTGGCGTAATTGTAATTAGCGCTATAAGGTACTATGAAGCTAAATGGGTGATCCAATTACATGAATATTTAAGTTAATTTATACAATAGGGCTTATCCTCTTTTAATAGTTTTTTAGGTTGTATCTTTGCAGCCGTTTTCAACTGTCCGTAATTTTAAATATTAAGGCTAGCGAATTCACAAAAGGTATTAAGTTATGAGAACAAAATCCAGAAGAAAGAATACGATTAATGTAGTAACACTTGGTTGTAGTAAGAATGTTTACGACAGTGAAGTGTTAATGGGACAACTTCGTGCAAACAATAAAGATGTGGTACATGAGGAAGAAGGAAATATTGTTGTAATAAATACCTGTGGTTTTATAGATAACGCAAAGGAAGAGTCAGTAAACACTATTCTTGAATATGTGGAGAAGAAGCAACAAGGTGAAGTAGACAAAGTATTTGTAACCGGATGCTTAAGTGAGCGTTATAAGCCAGATCTTCAGAAAGAGATCCCAGATGTAGATCAATATTTTGGGACTACAGAATTACCAGAATTATTAGCTGCTTTGGAGGCAGATTATAAGCATGAATTATTAGGAGAGCGATTAACAACCACCCCTAAGAATTATGCCTATTTAAAGATTGCTGAAGGTTGTGATAGGCCTTGTTCATTTTGTGCAATTCCACTAATGAGAGGAAAGCACAGATCTACACCTATAGAACAATTGGTGAAAGAAGCTAAAGGTTTAGCAGCAAATGGAGTAAAAGAATTGGTTTTAATAGCACAAGACCTTACCTATTATGGGCTAGATATATATAAGAAAAGAAATCTTGCCGAGTTATTGGAGAATTTGGTAAAGGTAGAGGGCATCGAATGGATTAGATTGCATTATGCATTTCCAACAGGCTTCCCAATGGATGTGTTGGATATAATGAATAGAGAGCCTAAGATCTGTAATTATTTGGATATTCCACTTCAGCATATTTCAGATGCTATCCTGAAATCTATGCGAAGAGGAACTACTGAGGTTAAAACTACAAAGCTACTACAAGAGTTTAGAAAAGCGGTTCCAAATATGACCATTCGAACTACGCTTATTGTTGGCTATCCGGGTGAAACTGAAGAGGATTACCAAACCTTGAAGAATTGGGTGATCAAAATGCGTTTCGAACGTTTAGGATGTTTCACTTATTCTCATGAAGAAAATACACATGCTTTTAATTTAGTAGATGATGTTCCGCAGGAAGTAAAACAACAACGTGCTAATGAGATCATGGAAATTCAATCTCAGATCTCATGGGAACTGAATCAGGAAAAAATTGGACAAACTTTTAAAGTGATCATCGATAGGAAAGACGGGAATTATTTTATTGGAAGAACCGAGTTCGATTCGCCAGATGTAGATAATGAAGTACTTATTGATGCTACAGAGATCTATTTAAAAACCGGAGAATTCTATGAGGTTAAGATAAATGAAGCAGCAGATTTCGATCTTTATGGAGTGCCTGTGAATGCAGATGTTTCAAAACCAATGAGAAAGGAATTAAAAATAAAAACTTTTTAAAAGGTTGTTTAAATTTGTCTAAGGCTAGTTATAATCGCTTTATTCAGAAATAATTAATAGAACTATAGATAAATTATAAGGCTTGGTTACAATAACATAATCATTGCTTAATTTTTACTTCATACTTATCTCAATAAGTTGTAGCATTTTTGAATAGCCTTAAAAATTAAGGTTATTTCATAAAATCTTTAGTTTTTGTCGACATCGATTTATGAAGAAGCCGCCCAAAAAGGCGGCTTTTATTATTTATTGATGTTTTGAACATAACATAACTTGTGGGTAACATTAGCTTAACATTAAAGTTGCACATTTGCAGTCGATAAAAACTAGAAAATAATGAAATTAAAATGGTCTCTGTTGCTTGTTTTCGGACTTGCAGCCTCTTATTTTGCACAAGCGCAAGATATTACAAACAACAAATTTGGGAAAGGTTTGGTAAATATTGTAGCAAAAGATAGCTCGTATAGCTTAAAATTTGCAGCGCGTTTTCAATCCTTGTACATTGGAACCTGGGATTTTCCAAACAATGACAATCTGGAGAATGGCGAAGGAGAATTTTTAATTAGAAGAGCACGTTTAAAATTTGAAGGTTTTGCGTATTCTCCAAAATTAACCTATAAAGTAGAAATAGGATTATCTAACAGAGATATAAGTGGAGCTTCGGCATTTACTAGTAATGCCCCAAGATTGATTTTGGATGCGGTATTAAAATGGAATTTTTACGAGAATTTTGAATTATGGGCTGGTCAAACAAAACTACCTGGAAACAGAGAGCGAGTAATTTCTTCTGCAAATCTTCAAACAGTAGATCGTTCTTTGGTGAATGGAGAGTTTAACGTAGATCGTGATATGGGATTCCAATTACATCATTATATTAATTTAGGAGAAAATGTTATTGTGAGAGAAGCATTGGCAATTTCTCAGGGGGAAGGTAGAAACGTAACTTCAGAAAATCTTGGAGGATATCAATATACAGGACGAGTAGAGATACTTCCTTTAGGAGATTTTGATGATTATTCCGGAGCAGACTTGGATAGAGAGACCTCACCAAAATTTGCCGTAGGTGTAAGTTACGATCATAATGACAATGCGGTTCAAACCAGATCTAATAGTGGACGCTATATGACCACCGATACCGGTTTTTATGAAACCGATATAAACACGTTCTTTGTAGATGGAATTTTTAAGTACCAAGGATTCTCCGCCATGGCAGAATATGCTAAAAGAACAGCAGATAATCCAATTGCTGTAAATGCTGATGGTACTCCAACAGGAAGAGTGGTAGAAGTAGGAGATGGTATTAACATGCAGGCAGGTTATGTGTTTAAAAACAATTTTGAAGTTGTTGGTAGATTCACACAAGTTTCTTTAGATGAGCAAATTACCGGAGAAGGTATAGAAGATCAATATACATTAGGACTTTCAAAATACATTGTTGGACATAAATTAAAAGTACAAACAGATGTAAGTTGGAATGACTTCGAAAACAACCTAGACAATAGTTTAGAGTATAGATTACAAATAGATATTCATTTTTAACAATAACTAAATCATGAAAAAATTATTATTTACATTTTTATCCCTTGCAGTTATTTCCTGCGGGAACAACAAAGGTCAAGACTCTGAAAATGGAGGAGAAAGATCCGGAAAAATCTCTATAGATGGCTCAAGTACCGTATATCCTATTACTGAAGCGGTTGCTGAAGAATTTAGAGCGGTACAACCAAAAGTTGATGTTACAATTGGAGTATCAGGAACCGGTGGTGGATTTCAAAAATTTGGAAGAGGAGAGATCAATATTGCAGATGCATCAAGACCTATTAAAGCTGAAGAAGCTGCAGTTGCTAAAGAAAACAATATTACTTATGTAGAATTGGAAGTTGCTTACGATGGACTTGCAGTTGTAATTAATCCAGAAAATGATTGGGCTACTTCTTTTACAGTAGAAGAGTTGAAAAAGATTTGGGAACCAGCTGCTCAAGGAACTATTAAAAAATGGAACCAAATTAATCCGGCTTGGCCAAATGAAGAAATACATTTATTTGGACCTGGTGTTGCTTCCGGAACTTTCGATTACTTTACCGAAGCAATTGTAGGAAAAAGTGGATCTAGTAGAGGAGATTTTACTGCAAGTGAAGATGATAATGTACTAGTACAAGGTGTTGCTGGTGATAAATACGGATTAGGTTTCTTTGGATTAGCTTACTTTGAAGCTAACAAAGATAAATTGGCATTAGCAGCAGTAGATGGTGGAAATGGTGGTGTAAAACCTTCAACTGAAACTGTAAAAAATGGAACTTATGCTCCATTGTCCAGACCTTTATTTATCTATGTTAACAGTTCTTCAATGAAAAATCCAGAAGTGATAGATTTTGTAAACTTTTACCTTGATGAAGCAGGTGCGTTAGCGAAAGATGTTGGATATATTGCTTTAACTAAAGAAGAATATGCTGCTCAAAAGGAAAAATTTAATAAGTTTGTGGAAGCTAACAAATAGAGTAATCATAAAATAAAGAATTATTTCTAATAAGAATTAAAGTTTTAAAAAACTGATTTAACCTGCCCATATTATGGGCGGGTTTCGGTTTCTAATATCGTATCGAACTAGTGCTGTTTCTTTACTTTCAACAATAAGAACTTTAAAAAGAATTCTTTATTTATTATATATATTTATAAATGCGAAAAATTAAGGAATTAGTAATAGAACGTGCCTTGTTATTTAGTGCACTTATTACTATTGCCGTAACTGTTGGAATTATTTTAACGCTTTCTATAGAAGCGGTAAAGTTTTTTGGAGAAGTTTCCATAATAGATTTCTTTACAGATCCTGAATGGACTCCCTTATTTACGAATAAACATTTCGGGATCATGTCCTTGCTTTCCGGGACCTTACTAACCTCTTTCATTGCAATTGCATTTGCTTTACCCGTGGGCTTATCTATTAGTATTTATTTAAGCGAGTATGCTCCAAGAAGTTTTAGAAGAACCATAAAACCATTATTGGAACTACTTGCTGCGGTTCCAACGGTAGTTTATGGATTTTTTGCATTAATGGTGGTTACACCCTTTTTGCAAACTATTATTCCCGGTTTATCCAGTTTCAACTCATTATCTGCAGGGATCGTAATGGGAATCATGATCATACCATACATCTCTTCCTTGAGTGAAGATGCATTACATGCGGTTCCAAACACTTTAAGAGAAGCAGCTTATGGAATGGGTTCAACTAGATTGCAAAATTCATTTAAAGTAATTGTCCCAGCGGCTTCTTCTGGGATTATAGTTTCTATTATCTTGGCTATATCAAGAGCAATTGGAGAAACCATGATCGTTGCAATTGCGGCAGGACAACAACCTAGACTAACTTTTGATCCTACAGTTCCAGTAGAGACAATAACGGCATATATAGTTCAGGTGAGTTTAGGGGATGTTCAACATGATTCCTTAGAGTATAAAACAATATTTGCAGCGGGTATCACCTTGTTTGTGTTCACTTTTTTATTGAATACAATTAG
Organism: Flavobacteriales bacterium; assembly: GCA_038233835.1. Classification (GTDB taxonomy): domain Bacteria; phylum Bacteroidota; class Bacteroidia; order Flavobacteriales; family Flavobacteriaceae; genus Gillisia. The sequence goes on from JBBSVD010000005.1 coordinate 45,725, forward strand.
TTATAGAATTCGTAAAAAATTCCAGGAGAAATATGAATAATATTAGAAAGAACAGGCTAAAGGATCAGGCTTTCAAAATATGGGGAATCTTCTGTACGTTGCTAGGTCTTGTGTTACTTGCTATTTTTATAGGTAATATTCTTATAGATGGAATTTTAAGAATAGACTGGGCATTTATAGTAAACCTCCCATCCAGACATGCTGAAGAGTCAGGGATTTACACGGCTCTTATGGGAAGTATTTGGGTATTGCTTCTTACAACGCTTATTGCCTTGCCAGTTGGTATTGCAGCAGCAATCTATTTAGAAGAGTATTCCAAGAAGAATAAGCTTTCTACTATTTTAGAAGTGAATATTTCTAATTTAGCGGGTGTGCCATCTATTATTTATGGGCTTTTAGGATTAGAGGTTTTTGTTAGGATCTTGGAAATGGGAGCAAGTGTGCTTGCAGGAAGTTGTACCTTGGCTCTATTAATTTTGCCAATCGTAATAGTTTCTACCAGAGAAGCTATTAAAGCGGTTCCAAAATCTATTAGAGACGCTTCCTTTGCTATGGGAGCATCCAAATGGCAAACGGTGTATCATCAATTATTGCCTGCATCTTTCGGCGGAATTTTAACCGGGATCATTTTAGCATTATCCAGAGCAGTAGGAGAAACAGCTCCATTAATTGTAATTGGCGCTTTGGCATATGTGCCATTTGCACCAAGTTCGCCAATGGATGAGTTTTCTGTATTGCCAATTCAAATATTTAACTGGATCACACGTCCACAGCACGGCTTTGTTGAGAATGCAGCTGCGGCAATTATTATATTATTGTTGATTACTTTTGTAATGAATGGTATTGCAGTTTATTTCAGAAATAAATGGCAGAAAAAATTTAAATAACAGAAGTGTTATACTATGAGTGAAGAAAATAGCGAAAGCATTATAGAAAGTAGCATTAAACGTAAATATAAATTACAGGCCAAAGATGTAAAAGTTTGGTATGGTGATTTTATGGCGATTAATAACGTGAGCATGGATATTAAGGCTAATAAAGTAACTGCTTTTATTGGTCCTTCAGGTTGTGGGAAATCTACGTTCTTAAGATTGTTCAATAGAATGAATGATTATGTAGACGATTTTAAGATGGGTGGAGATATCAACATCGATGGAAAAGATATCTATGACAAGAATATAAATGTAGAATTATTAAGAAAGCAAGTTGGTATGGTTTTTCAGAAACCAAATCCTTTTCCAAAATCTATTTTTGAAAATGTTGCCTACGGTTTAAAAATACAAGGCTTAAAAGATAAAGCATTTTTGGAGGAACGTGTGGAAAGCTCTTTGAAACAAGTAGCCTTATGGGATGAGGTTAAGAACGACCTAAATAAATCTGCATTGGCACTATCCGGGGGTCAACAACAACGTTTATGTATTGCTAGAACTTTAGCAGTAGAACCTTCTATTATTTTGATGGATGAGCCTACTTCTGCATTAGACCCTATTTCCACAGCAAAGATCGAAGAGCTTATCTATAAGTTGAAGGACAAGTATACTATTGTAATTGTTACGCACAACATGCAACAAGCTAGTCGGATTAGTGATAATACGGCCTTCTTCTATTTGGGAGAACTTATAGAGTATGATAAGACTAACAAGATCTTTACAAATCCTGAGAAAAAACAAACCGAGAACTATATCACTGGTCGTTTCGGATAAACTTAAATATTATGTTGAACTTAGAAGATCACAGAGAAATTTTGAATCAGTCAGGTTTGGAGATGTTCCAACTTGTTAGAAAGCAGTTTATTAAATCTAAAGATGCATTTCTTACGCATGATAGTGATCTAGCGGAAGAAGTTTTACACAATGAGAATCGTGTAAATGGAATGGATCTTAAGTTGGATAGGGAATGTGAGCGGTTTATTGCATTGCATAATCCTGTTGCAGGAGATCTTAGATTTGTTTTGGCCTTACGAAAAATTAACTTTGATCTGGAGCGCATCGGGGATCACGCCTATGGTATTTCCAGTTATATAATTGAGGTTGATACTCCTGTAAAGCAGGAAGTGTTGGATAAATTGGAATTCGAGAAAATGTACAAGGCGGCTCTATCTATGCTAGACGATATTAGAGATGCCTATAAAACAGGAAACACTAAAAAGGCTAGAAAGGTGTTCAAAAAGGATAAGGTTCTTAATAAGATAAACCTAAATTCTTTTGCTGTTATTTCTGAAGAAGTTCAAAAAGATCCAAAACTAATAGATCAATATTTATTGCTTTTTTCAGTTATTAAGAAAATTGAAAGGGTAGGAGACCTAATAACTAATATTGGAGAAGAAATCATTTTTTATCTTGAAGCTGAAGTATTGAAACATAGAAAGAAAAAAGGACCTTCCAAACCGGGAATGTAATTTTCTATAAAAATTCTGAAAGCAGTTTTAAATAATATTTTAAAGCTGCTTTTTTGTTTTTAGGACTTTCCATATCGCAAATAAGTTGTTTTCTGGAATAGGAGTGAGGTTCAAAAACACCATTTGTGGTGTTCTGAAGTTTTTCTAGTTGATCTAGACACACAAAGACCCGTGATAATCCAAATAATGTTAATTTTAGGAATTGCTCAATTTGTTTTTCTTTGAACTCACAAGCATAGGCGTAGTTCACCGCCAGATCCAGTTCAGAGTTAAAAGATCTTCTTAATAGTTTTATATCTTTCTCTATGGTTGCAAGGGTTTGTATTCCTTGTTGACAATCCTCCCAAACATCAAAAATATCATTTCCCATTTGCATAAGAGCTCCAACTTGATAGATCATTTTACGTTCGGGGATATGTAATGGTGCGTTTAGACACAACCTATAGTAGATGAAGGAATGGCCACCTTTAAGGAAAGTGAGTTCTTTAATTTTTGAATGCCCAATACTAGATTGCTGTTGGATACTTTGTTTTTCAGTTTTGAAGACCAACAATGCTTGCTTTTTAAGAGCTTCAGAATTTTTAGTATTTTCCAGACCCTTTAAATAAAGCTTTTTTAGAACCGCTTCTAAATTGTTGTTTGGTTCTAGGTTTTCTGGAGATAAGATAAATTTTTCTAAGTGATGCCATTCTTTTTCTGGATCATCAAATAGATCGTCTAAAAGTCCCGAGATTCCTCCCAAATAGGTCATTACTAATCGCTCCTTATTCCCGAATTTTGTATTGTGAAGTCGGCAGAATGCAGTTCCCAAAATGGCCGGTACACCCAGTCCATAATATTGGGTAATCTTTTTAAAATCCTCTTTGCTTATGCTGCCATCATTAGTTAGCCTAAATGGCTTCAGTTCGCCTACTAATTGATTTTGAATAAATTTCTTCTGCGTCCTTACATTTTTATACAAAAAAAATGCAACTGCGGGAAGTTTCAAAATTCCAGTAGTTGCATTTATAAGTGCATTAAATTTATTTTTCATTTAATAGAATTGGTTCCCCAAATCCTAGTTCATCTAATTTGTCAAGTTGGGTAGCGGCATCTCCAACTATCAGATAATACATCTTATTGGGATCCACATATTTTGCTGCCAACGATTTAAGGTCTTCTAGACTTAGGTTATTAACTTCAACTTCTTGCTTCTTAATATAATCTGGTGAATACTTGTAAGAGTTGATATCGCTTAGCATATTTAATTTAGCCTCAAGAGTTTCAAATTTTCTAGCGTTGCTTTTAATCATAAAACTTTTTGTTACATCAAGATCTAAGGGAGTTAAGCTTTCTGAGTAGTTTTCTAAAATATCCTTTATAAGAGAAACAGCTTCAAAAGTAATATTAGAACGAACCCCGCTGGAAATTTCGAAAGGACCTACTAAATTGCTTCCATTAAATCTAGATCTAATGCCGTAGGTGTAACCTTTTCCTTCTCGAAGTTGTTGTGTTAGTTGAGAAGCAAAACTTCCACCTCCAAGACGGTAATTCATCACTTCGGCTTTATAGAAATCCTTGTCTGTAGCTTTTAAAGCTGGCGCTCCAATTTTAATAACAGATTGTTTTGCACCTGGAACATCATAAAAATAAACCTTAGCTTTTTCTGGAGCTTCTGGCTGCGGATATTCCGGAATCTTAACGCTTATAGGTTTCCAATTTGCAGAAATATCTTTTAGAGATTCCCTAGTTTGTTTTTCATTGATATCGCCAACCGCAAGAAATGTTGCACGCATTGGTGATAGGTTATTCTTGTAATAATTTTTTAGATCCTGAATTTCTGTAGCATTTACTGAAGCTGGTTTGCCAAGTAGATTGTGTGAAAGTATATGTTTTTCGCCATAGATCAATTTCTTGAACTCATTGCTCGCAATACTATTTGGATTTGCTTCTTGTTGCTGTAGCTTACTTAAAACTTTTTGCTTCTCCAATTTGAATTCGTTTTCATCCCATCTTGGTTCTAGCAAGATCTCCTGTACCAATTCCATGGTCTTTGCATAATTGCGGCTCAAGCTGCTACCGCTAAGTGTTATTTTTTCGTCATCTGCATCCACAGAAATACTAGATCCTAATAATTCTATTGCCTCTTCTAATTGTTGTGGAGTTTTATTCTTTGTTCCCTTTGTAAGCAAGTTTGCCAATAAATTAGAAACCCCGGTTTTGGATGGTTTTTCCAATAATAATCCACCTTCCATCTCTAAAGTGAAATAGATAATGGGAACTTCATTGGTTGTAATTCCAGAAACTGTTAATCCAGAAGGCAAATTGAATTTCCAAATAGCTGGAGTTTTTACTTCCGGATTTCCCCAGTACGGAGGTTCGCTGCTTCTATCAAAACTGCTTGGAGTTTTCTCGTAGGAAGCATCAGCATTTGGGTCGAATTCTTCTTCAGCACCTTCAACTATTTTTTCTTCCTCAATTTCAGCAATAATAGAATTCTTTAATGCTAATTCTGCCTGTCCCTTCGGAACAAAAGAGGTTGCGATATAAGGTTTCCCTTTTATGTATTTGTTGTAAACCTTCATCACATCCTCTTTACTCACCGCAAGAATCTTCTCTACATTCTTGTTAATCTCGTTAGGATCATTTGCGAAGATCTGATATTGTGCTAACTGAAATCCCTTTCCTAAAACGCTGGAAATGCTGTTATAAAAATCGGTTTCTTGTCCTGCATTTATTCGTTTTAGATCTTTTTCTGAAATTCCCTTCTTTTCAAATTCAGCTAAACTTTCATCTATGGCTTTTTTAACTTCATCCAGATCTTTACCATCAAAAGCACGAACCTGCAGCATTAGCTGTCCCGCCAGTTCAGAAGTATAATCGAACATTCTAACTCTGTCTGTTAGTTTCTTTTCTTCAACTAGTTTTTTATAAAGTGGTGCGCTTTTACCTTCAGATAAATATTTACCCAAAATTTCTAAGGCATAAGAATCTTCTTGGTAAGAATATACAGAAGGCCAGGTTAAGGTTAATTCTGGAAGGTTAGCAAAATTATCTTCATAATAAAGTCGCTTTGTTTCTTTTAAATTTGCTGGTCGCTTGTCTAATATTGAGATCTCTTTTCCAGGTTTTATCTCGTCAAAATACTTGTGAACCCATTCTTTAGCTTGTGCTTTATCAAAATCGCCAGCTATGGTCAAGGTCACATTATTTGGCACATACCATCTATTATAAAAATCTTTCACATCCTGCAAAGTGGCATTTTGTAGATCTTCTAAAGAGCCAATTACTTGCCAGTTATAAGGATGGTCCTGAGGATACAAATTTTTATCTATCACCGCAAAAGTATGTCCATAGGGAGAGTTATCTACTCCTTGTCTTTTCTCATTTTTAACAACTTGCTTTTCCTTTGCAAGTACAGGCTCTGTAACCGTATTTATAAAATATCCCAGTTTATCTGCTTCTGCCCAGATCATTTTTTCCAGCGCATCATTGGGAACTGTTTGGAAATAATTGGTTCTATCTCGACTGGTAGATCCATTAGCACCAGCGCCTCCAATTCTCGCACTCATTTTATCTAAACCGCCTTTCCCTAAATTTTCAGATTCAAGAAATAATAGGTGTTCAAAAAGATGTGCAAATCCAGTTCTGCCTTCAATTTCTCTGGCTGAACCTACGTGACTTGTTAAAGCTACTGCTACAACAGGATCTGATTTGTCTTCGTGCAAAATAACCCGAAGTCCGTTTTGAAGGGTAAATGTTTCAAAATCTATATTGATGCCTTTGGCTTTATCTTGAGCTACTATTGAAATAGGAATCGCTAAGAAAAGCAGTAATAAAGCGGAAAAAGTATTCTTCATATTTTTATTTCTAAGTTTTTTTCATTTTTTGATTTACTTCTTGTTTTGGTCGTCAAAGTCTCTCGTAACCCTGTTCTGATAGCTATCGGAATTATTTAAAGTTCAAATTTATTGTTTACATTTCCAATTAAATGAGATTCTCAAACTCCCGAAGCGTGGGGACAGAATAACTTCTTTAATCGGTTTATATATTAACAAAAAATTAAATCTTCATTCTATAGGTATCATTGTTCACAAAGAAAATAGCATTTGCAAAAAATAATTTTCCATTTTCCCAAAAAGCTCTAAATACAGGATTATCTACCATATAAATAATGCTTCCATTACCAATTCGCTCTTCGCCAAAG
>JBBSVD010000006.1:0-44005 GCA_038233835.1 Flavobacteriales bacterium
GCCACAGATCCTCCAGAGGGATATTCTATGGTTAATAAAATATCATTTACAGTTCTTCCTCCTTGTGTTCCAGCAGAAGTAAATCCCCCATCTGCATCTGCAGTAAGGGAGTTCTGAAAGAATCCAAAATCTATATAACTAGTTCCAGTGGTTTCTCTACGATCACTTCCAACAATTATCCATTCGTTATTTTGAGCGTCTTTTCCTAAATGGTACATTGCATTATGGATATCTCCCTTTCCAGTAACAGGAGCTTTTGTCCACGTCCAATCCTTCGGATTCTGTCCAGTCTTCGCACCTTGTGTAAAAGAGTTATCATTCCCGTTGTTATATTCATCCCTAATAAGGGTAGTAGTGGAACTATTTAAAGGAACTCCAGCTGATGAAAGGACAAAACCTCCTGTACCCACCGGACCTGGTACCCAGTCACCAATTCCGGAAACTGTGAAATTCGCTTTTAGATTTCCATCAATTCCAAATCCTCCATTAGGAATGATTACAGGTGCAGTTTGTGCCATAAGAGAAGAGCTCAAAAACACTCCTAACAGCAAAATCGCGACTATCCTTGTATAGATGGCAATTGATTTATTTTTGGTGCAATAATTGGATAAAATTATTTGCAGAGATTCCCAAATTTCGAGAGTAGTTTTCCAAACCATAATGTACACTTTTGAATTAGTACTAATTTTATTTATGATACCCGTTTCAAAATGGATACAGGAATTTCAAAAATTGATAATTATTATTTTCTTAAAAAAATGGAGTGATTTTGCTTGGGGCTTAACCACAATTTGCTCACTTATAGGGACGGAACAAATCTTATATTATACAGAAGATTTTGTGGGGGGAATCTTTTACAAATCGATTTGAGACAATTTGATATTTGTATTAATATGAAGTAAATTTATTATAATAGATTGCTAAAAAAAGAAATCTTCAATATTTTAGATTAAATACCAAATTTATGGCATTAAATACACAAAATGATTGCGTAAAATACTAGTTTTCACCCATTTCAGAAGACAAAACCTTCCGTTTTAAATATGATTTTTAAAAATACAATAAGGGATTTACCCTATTTTTGACAATAATGAATAAAAAAATGCTACCCTTTTAGAGTAGCATTTAAATTAAATAATTTTATAAGATTACTTTCTTTCATACATCAATAATCGATGCATATTACCATCTACAAAAGGATGTTTTTTTAAATCAATTTCGTATATCCATCCATCTTCTACCGTAGAAAAAATATCGTATTCAGATTCTTCAGTATAGCCTAATTGTTGTCTGGCATAATTTAACCAAGTTTGATATGTTGGAACATCCATACTCTTATCATTTGCCTTGACTATCAAAAAATCACCTTCTAAAATTATTTGAAATTTAGCATCTTGGTTGTTTTTAGATTTACCCAACTCACTCCAATCGCCTTCATTCATTTTATATAAGTTAAAACTACCAAGATCTTTGGGATTGAAATCTACAGCATATACTTCATGGTTTCTGCCATAACTATCAGGATTTAGCATTCCTGGTACAGAACAGCTTGAAAATGAAATTAGCATAAGAAATAAAAAAGATAATTTTAAAAGAATATACGAGACTAATTTAGATGGGGCTAAATTAGCAGTTGCAAATTTTAACATGTGGGGCTACTTTAAATTAATTGTTAAACAAATAGTTTATTGTAGGTTACAGATCAAGATCTTTGGGGGCAAATTTTGATCCGCGGCAAACATATAGGAATCAATTGGTAATGCTTGCTATTTCTGAATGTTTTAGACAAAATCATCAAAAAAATAGACCAAAAACAAATCGTAAAGAAGTTCATAAAACGAACTTAAATTATTTAAAAGTTATTAACAATTAATGATAACTTCGATTAAATTTCTCTCTTTTTTCTATTAATCTTTTCTGAAGCAAATCTCTTTTTAAGAGCAAATCTTGTAAATTGCAGCAAAGCATTATAGATGAGTAAAAATTTATCTGATTACCGTAGAAATTATAACAAAATGGAACTCTTAGAAGAGTATCTAGAAAAAGATCCTTTTTTACAGTTTAAAACTTGGTTTGAGGAAATAGAGACTTCCAATTCTAATTCTGAGGTAAATGCGATGAATGTTTCAAGTATAGGCCTAGATGGTTTTCCTAAGAATAGAATTGTTCTTTTAAAAGAATTCAGTACAGAAGGCTTTATTTTTTATACAAACTATGGTTCAGAAAAAGCGAACGCCATTCTAGAGAATCCGAAGGTTTGCTTGTCATTTTTTTGGCCAGAAATCGAGAGGCAAGTTATAATTAAAGGGGTTGCAGAGAAATCTTCTAGAGAAAAAGCGGAGGCATATTTTAAATCACGACCTCGAGGCAGTCAACTAGGCGCGTGGACCTCTCATCAAAGTTCAGAAATTTCATCAAGAAAAGTATTAGATAAAACCTTAAAAGAGTTGGAATTGGAATTTCAAGACAAAGAAATCCCCAAGCCAGAATTTTGGGGAGGATTTTTGGTAAAACCCATTAGTTTTGAATTTTGGCAAGGCAGAACTAATAGATTACACGATAGAATATTATATACTGAAGAAAGAAAGAATTGGACTATTAAACGATTAGCACCATAATCATGAAAAAACTAACTTTAGTAAGACACGGAAAATCATCTTGGAGTGAAAACTTAGCAGATAATAAAAGACCTCTTAAGAAAAGAGGGGAAGAAGATGGCGAACTGGTTTCAAAGGCATGTAATAGTTTTTTAACTCAGCCAGTCACGGTTTGGTCAAGTCCAGCAGTGAGAGCTTTGGAAACCGCCAAGATTTTTAAAAGAAACCTAAATATCGCCGATAAAAATTTTCATATTATAAAGGCGTTATATACATTTAATATGAACGATCTTTTTAACCAGATCAAGAATTGTGATAATAGCGTTGATAATTTAATGATCTTCGGGCATAATCCTGCAACTACCAATTTGGTTAATTTACTAGGTGAAACTTATGTAGAAAACGTGCCAACAACAGGACTTAGCATGTTTGAATTTGAAGCGGATAGCTGGTCAACTATTGAAAACGGAAAAACTATACTAAGTTTGTTTCCTAAAAATTTACGATAATATTCATGGGCAATAACCAATACATTAACAGGGAGCTTAGCTGGCTTCAGTTCAACGCACGCGTCTTGCAGGAGGCAGAAGATGAATCTGTACCGCTTATTGAAAGACTTCGATTTTTAGGGATATTTTCTAATAATCTAGATGAATTTTTTAAAGTGCGTTACGCTACTATCAAACGAATTGATCTTGCTGGTAAAAGTGCCAAGAGTATTTTAGGTGGAATAAAGGCGAGTAAATTATTGGAGGAGATCACTCAAATTGTGATAGAACAACAATCTGAAAGTTTGCAAGTTCTGCACAGTATTCAAGAGCAGCTTAAGGATCATGATATCTATATCATCAATGAAAAACAAGTTTCTGAATCTCAGGAGACCTATATTAAGAATTACTTTTTGTCTAAGGTGAGTCCGGCCTTGGTTACTATTATATTGAATGATCTTGTTGAAATCCCTAGTCTTAAAGATAGCGCAGCCTATTTAGCTGTGAAAATGGTAATGAAGGAAGAAATTCCACAACAAGGAATTTCCAAATTGCTTAATCGACACGTAAGAGATAAGAAATATGTGCTTATTGAAATACCCAGAAGTATAGATCGGTTTGTAGTATTACCAAAGGAGGATGGAAAAACATACATAATCCTTCTGGACGATCTTATAAGATTCAATTTAAAAACCATTTTCAATATTTTTGAATATGAAAGTGTAACTGCTCACATGATCAAGATCACCAGAGATGCAGAGTTGGATATAGATAGTGATCTTAGTAAGAGTTTTATCGAAAAGATCTCCTTAAGTGTAAAAGATAGGATTAAAGGTGATCCAGTTCGATTTGTGTATGATATGAATATTGCTGAAGATACCTTAGGATATCTTATGGGGAAAATGGGAATCGATTCTACAGATAGTATTATTCCTGGAGGAAGATATCATAACCGGAGAGATTATATGAATTTTCCGAATCTTGGAAATGAGAAATTATTTTATCCTGCAATAGAACCTCTGCCTATTAAAGGCTTGGTGTTACAAGGCAGTTTGTTGGGAATGATCGCGAAGAAAGATTATTTATTATACGCGCCATACCAAACCTTCGCGTATGTGGTGAAGTTTTTAAGGGAAGCAGCTTTAGATCCAAAAGTGCGAACTATTAAGATCACGATTTACAGGTTAGCAAAAATTTCTCACATTGCCAGTTCCCTTATCAATGCTGTGAAAAATGGTAAAAAAGTAACTGTGCAGATTGAACTGCGAGCGAGATTTGATGAAGTTGCAAACATCAAATATGCAGAACAAATGCAGCAGGAAGGCGTAAATTTGATCTTTGGAGTTACCGGATTAAAAGTTCATTGTAAAACCTGTATTATTGAACGAGAAGAAGATGGGAAGCTTCATAAATACGGCTTTGTAAGTACAGGTAATTTCAATGAATCTACTTCAAGGATCTATACAGATTATACCCTATTCACTGGAAATCAGAATATTTTGAAGGAGTTAAATAAGGTTTTTGATTTCTTTGAGATCAATTATAAAGTAAGCAGATATAAGCATTTATTGGTTTCTCCACATTATACCAAAATGGCTTTAGTGAAGCTTGTAACTACCGAAATTGAAAATGCCCAAGATGGAAAACCTAGCGGTATTAAATTAAAACTGAATAGCCTCTCAGATTATACTCTAATAGATAAGTTATATGATGCTAGCAGAGCTGGTGTGAAGATCAAGCTTATCATTAGAGGTATTTGTTCTTTAATTCCTGGAATTCCTGGAATGAGTGAAAATATTGAAGCTATAAGTATAATCGATAAATTTTTAGAGCACCCAAGAGTGTTTATCTTTGACAATGCCGGGAAACCTAAGATCTATATTTCATCTGCAGATTGGATGTCCAGAAACATGGAATCCCGAGTAGAAGTATCCTGTCCTATCTACGATGAAGAGATCAAAAAAGAGATTTTAGAAACCTTCATGATAAGCTGGAACGATAATGTAAAGGCACGCGTTTTAAGTGCAAATCAAGACAATTCCTACAGGAAAAAAGCAGTGCCGGCCATTAGGTCACAATATGCTTTGTACGATTATTATCAAAATAAATTAGAAGCCATAGAAGTTTGATTAAACAACGTAAATATGCAGCCATAGATATAGGATCTAATGCGGTGAGATTGTTAATTTCAACAATCACAGAGCAGGAGGGAAGAGAACCTATTTTTAAAAAAACATCTCTGGTTCGTGTACCAATTAGATTAGGAGCAGATGTATTTTTGTCCCAATTAATTTCAGAAGAAAACAGGGTGAGAATGATAGATACCATGCAAGCTTTTAGTCTTCTCATGAAATCTCACAAGATTGAAAAATATAAAGCCTGTGCAACTTCTGCAATGCGAGAAGCGAATAATGGAGAAAGTATTGCTAATGAAATAGCTGAAAAAACTGGGGTGGAAATTGAAATTATAGATGGCAGCCACGAAGCAGCAATCATTGCCACCACAGATCTTAATTTGCTTATCCAAAGCGATAAAACCTATCTTTATGTAGATGTAGGAGGTGGAAGTACCGAATTTACTCTATACTCCAATGGAGAAACAGTCACGTCAAGATCATTTAATTTGGGTACCGTAAGATTGCTTAAAAATATAGCTGAGCCTGGAATTTGGGAAGAAGTGGAAACTTGGGTAAGAGCAGTAACCAAGAGCTATAATAAGATAGACCTTATTGGTTCTGGAGGTAACATTAACAACATATTTAAAAGCAGTGGAAAAGCTATTGGAAAGCCACTTAGTTTTCTGTATTTAAGTTCTTATTATCAACTTCTTAATTCATTTACTTATGAAGAGAGGATCACAGAACTCAACTTAAACGATGATCGTGCCGATGTAATTATACCAGCAGCAAGGATCTATTTATCTGCAATGAAATGGACGAAGGCTAGGAGGATCTACGTTCCTAAAATAGGATTGGCAGATGGTATTATAAAGTCTTTATATCAAGAAGAAATGTAGCGAAGGTTTATCCGTGAATACTTTGGCTCTTACTTAAGTTTTTCATTACCTGAGCTTCAAATTCCAGTAGTTCCTGCCATTTGGTATCTACTTCCTGACGGTCCCCATATTGTCTGGCGAAATTCAAAAATAGCGTGTAATGCCCAGCCTCACTAACCATTAAATTTCTATAGAAATCTTTTAGTTCTTCTTCTTGCAATTTTTCTGAAAGCAACCTAAATCGTTCGCAACTTCTTGCTTCAATAAGCGCGGCAATTAAAAGTCTATGCACTAATTGATTCACTCGGGAGCCTCCTTTGGGAAAGAATTTAAGCAACTCTAAAACATATTCGTCTTTTCTATCCCGCCCCATTACATAGCCACGATCCAATATTTTATCATGTACCATTTTAAAATGAGCCATTTCTTCTCTGGCAAGAGCGGTCATTTCTTTTACCAAATCTGAATATTCTGGGAAGGAAACGATTAGGGAGATAGCGGTAGATGCAGCTTTTTGTTCACAATAGGCGTGATCTATTAGGATCTCTTCAATATTTTTTTCAGCGATGGATGCCCAGCGAGGATCTGTAGGAAGTTTTAAACCAAGCATATTTATATATCTAGATCAAAGGTGGTTCGTAATTTTTCTAATAAAGGATTCTGTTCTTTTAGTTTATTGAACTTTTCCATATCTGTAAAGGCATATTTCTTAGCCACCTGTTCATTAACTTCAATCTCCAGTGTTATGAGCGTATTTTGAAGTTTCTTTTTTAAGAATAGCATCAGCGGATTAGTACTTCGTTCCAATTCCTTTTTCATGGTCTCTGCCGGTAATTGAATACTTATAACCTTTCCAGTAAGTTTGGGCATGTCGGTTTCCAAGATGGAGGCCAAAATTTTAGAACCCTTGTTCTTTAATCGATGAATATATTCGTCCCAAGCGGCATGCAGTTGAGTCAGGTTAATTGGCTCATCCATTTCTAAATTTTGTGCTGCTTTTTCTCCTTGCTTCTGGGCTAATATTTCCCTTTTCTGCTGAATACTTTTAATTGATAGCCCTGAAACTTTTTTGGGCAGACTAACTGTTTCTTCTACTAAATTATTAACTTTTATAGCAGGTTGATTTTGATTAATTTCTGAAGTAGAATCTTTTTTTTCTGATGTCACTTCCATATTTTGAACCTTGGAAATGTTTTTTAACTCTACATCAGCTTCCGAAGAATGAATTGGAGGATTTAGTTCTGAAGTTTCAGCTTTTTCAACATCTTTAGAAAATTCTTCTTTAGCAATCAGCTTTTTTTCTTGCGTAGAAACGGGAACTGTATCTTTTACGCTATTCTCAAAATACTTTGGAGCTATTATGAAGGGCTCAGGCTTTTTTTTTTCTCCATCAAAATTGATAGAGGCAAGCTGCATGAGGCATAATTCAACTAACAATCGCTGATTGCGGCTTGCTTTATATTTGAGATCACAGTCATTAGCCATTTCTATTCCCTTCAGCAAAAAAGAATGAGAGGTTTGTTGAGATTGTTTAAAATAACTGGCTTTAGCTGTTTCTCCCACTTCCAGAAGTTCTATAGTTCTTTGATCTTTGCATACCATAAGATCTCTAAAATGAGAGGCGATCCCGGAAATAAAATGATGTCCATCGAAACCTTGAGATAGGATAGTATTAAAATCTACAAGAAGTTGTGGAATGTTATTATCTAAAATTAGCTGAGTAATATTTAGATAGGTTTCATAATCCAGCACATTTAAATTCTCTGTAACTGCTTGTCTGGTAAGTTTTGCACCGCTAAAACTAACAACCCTATCATAAATAGATAGCGCATCCCGCATTGCCCCATCTGCCTTTTGAGCAATTATATGTAGTGCTTCCTCATCGGCCTCAATTCCTTCTTGTTCTGCGATATATCCCAAATATTTTCTGGCATCGGGCACAGTAATCCTTTTAAAATCGAAGATCTGGCAACGAGATAAGATGGTAGGAATTATTTTATGCTTTTCTGTAGTAGCCAATATAAAAATGGCATGCTTTGGCGGTTCCTCCAAAGTTTTTAGAAATGCATTAAAGGCAGAGGTAGATAACATATGTACCTCATCTATAATATACACTTTATATTTTCCAACTTGTGGTGGGATCCTCACCTGATCTATCAAGTTTCTGATATCATCTACCGAATTGTTAGAGGCTGCATCCAGTTCAAAAATATTGAAAGCAAAATCTTCATCTGGTTTTTGAGTACCATCATGATTTATCATTTTAGCCAAAATACGGGCACAAGTAGTTTTACCTACACCACGAGGACCAGTAAAAAGCAAAGCCTGCGCTAAATGATTGTGTTCTATGGCATTTAAAAGAGTGTTGGTAATGGCCTGTTGTCCCACCACATCCTTAAATGTTTGGGGGCGGTATTTTCGTGCCGATACAACAAAATGCTCCATAGATAAATTTTGAAAAACAAATATAGAAATACCATCCCTAAGATGTAAGCCAAATTTCTATTTTTTATTAAGATTATGGGCATTAAATTTTTAATAAAATTCTATTAGGGCTTGATAATGCTAGATTTGAAATGCTACTGTATCTTTGTTGTAAAGTAGGTCGCCTTATCGCTACACCCCCGGTGTGGAGGAAAGTCCGGACACCGTAGAGCAGCATAGTGGATAACACCCACCGGTCGTGAGATCAGGACAAGTGCAACAGAAAGTATGTACAGGTTAAGCTGTAGTGAAACCAGGTAAACTCTATGCGGTGCAATGCCATGTATACCAGCATTTAAGGGTTGCTCGCCCGTTGTTGGAGGGTAGGCAGCTAAAGATTCTTGGTAACAAGAATAGGAGATAAATGATAAGGGTCTTGATCCTTTTTAGGACCTTGAAACAGAATCCGGCTTAAAGACCTACTTTTTTATTAAATTTTCTGCCCATTCTACAGCCTCTTCCAATTCTAAGCTAATCTTATAGTTCACTCTGGAGAAAGTTCTTTCAAACTCTGCCATTTTAATGGAGGAAACCTTATTACTTACAATAGCAATACCAATTAGATTTTTTCTTATATCTTCGAGTTTTATATATACTGTAGGATCTACATTATAATTATTTATTCTTTTTGAAATATAAACAAATCTATTTTCATTAAAGACTTCCTTGCAATTTTTAACCACCTCCATAAATTGGGAATGGCTAAAAACAGCCTCTTCATTAACTACAGAAATGACATAATTTTTGTAGAAATCTAAAGTTGTAAAGTCTAATTTAACCGTTTTAATCAATTCACTCATTATTCTAAATTAAATTTAAAAAAACTAAAAACGGAATTTCCATATCTTCTACCTACATCAAAATGTTCAACTTTATCCATTTTTGTATGTTTGGAATGTTCTATAATTAAAACACCATCTTCATTTAAAAGACTGTTCTGAAATACGAGATCGGCAATTTTTTGAAATTGGGCATCTTCAAAATCGTATGGAGGATCTGCAAATATAATATCGGCTTTAATAGGCGCTTTTTCTAAATATTTAAAAACATCACTTCTAATTGCTGTGATGTCTATATCTAAATCTTCACTGGTTTTCTTTATGAATTTAATACAGTCTACATTCTCATCTACGGCAGTCACAGCTACTGCTCCTCTAGAAGCAAACTCATAAGAGATGTTTCCAGATCCCGCAAATAATTCTAACACCTGTAATTTATTAAAATGATAGGTATTATTTAAAATATTAAACAATCCTTCTTTTGCCATATCTGTAGTAGGTCTCACAGGCAGTTTTTTTGGAGCTGTAATTCTTCTACCTTTATGATTACCAGATATTATTCGCATTTGAGATTTTTTAATAGAGAAAAAGCTTCTCTGTGAAATGATTCAGATCTATTAATATCTGGCTTGAAATTAAAAGCTGGTACCAAGAAATCTATATTTTTAATATAAGTGTATGCAATTTCAAAAATTTCAGATTGCTTTACAATGGTTCCAAGCAACCACAAATAAACTTCAGAAGGATTTAACTCCAATTGCTCCAAAGTAAATAAAAGATAATAAATAAAATCTTCTTTGGTCTCATAATGAAACGTATTCGCGAGCAATAATTTATTATCCAGAACAATTACCAACTCATAATAATTGGAATAATCATTCAAATAAACTTGTGCAGAATTAGTGTCCTGTTTCTTAGCTAATACGGCATCTATAAGCACCGAGATATTATGTTGATATTCAAATTCTCCATATTTATCGAAAAAATAATTATTGATGTTGGTATATGGAATATAAACATTCACCAGATCATTAGAAAGTAGATCATGAGCAACAACATCGGTTTGAAGGATCTTAGTATTGAATTTTAAATAAGTAGAGGCATCCTTTTCTATAAAATAGGAAGCAGGTACAATGGTAAACAAGTCGTTGGAAAAAAGAATTCCTATTTCGTTAAATTCTTGCTGAAGCATCTCTTCTTCTGCGTATAACTTTTCAATCTCCTGCAAGATCTTTACAGGACTACACTCTTCTTTAAGATCTACCTTTTTAAACCAAAGTATCTCATTGGAAGTGCAGTTTATAATGCAAAAAGAAAATCCATTCAGGCGAACCTGAATGGACATCTTTGATATAGTATGTTTTTGTTGCTTATAGCTGTTTGTCATCATAAGATCTTGGCCAGTTACCTTCAGTCTTGATCTCATTCATAGAACCAACAGTAATGAACTTACCGTTTACTCCTTCTACAGAAACCACTTGTCCCTCTGTCATTACAAGATCTTTATCCTGATCATTTAAGATTACTTTTTTGGCAACCTTAGCTTCAAATACGGGTATTTTAGAATCGTTCTTTAAAATAGTACCAGCATCCATAGTAAACTTAGCATCTACACCATCTACAGGCACGATCATCATTTTCTTGTAACGATCATCTTTTCCAAATAACGAATCTTTTACTGATGCTGTTCCCAAGGTATCTATGATTACAATGTCCTTAAGTTTATCAACTCCAAAAGTTTTTCTGTACTCTTCATCCATAACGGTAGAGTCTCTTCTTTGCGTAAGTGTAAATTCCGCAGTATCAATAAATCTGATCAGTTTATCAAAATCTTTTTCAAAAGATCCGGTGATTTCCTGATGTGCTAATTGAGCTGCACGAATATCTTTAAGTCGATCTATTACTTTGGCGTAACGTTTCTCTTTAACTTTATTAAATTGAATAGGGTCGTACACTGCGTTAAAAACGAGGTAACCTAGGCCAATGATCACAATCCAAAGGAATAATTGAATGACAAGTTTCATGCGTTTGACTTTTTTAATTATTAAGAGTTCATCGCAAATCTACAATTTTTTTTTATTCGTAAAAGTTTCTGCCCTAAAAATCCATTGTTATCTTTGATATTTGCAAGAAAGCCTATGGAAACCATTACATCCGATAAATTTTATAAACTGTTAATCAATGAGTTAGGCTTTGAGGCACGAGTTAAACAAGATATTGCTTTACAACAATTAGCTGCATATGTTGTGAATCCAACAGCGAATTCACTGTTTTTATTGAAAGGATTTGCCGGAACTGGTAAAACAACCATCATAAGTTCACTTGTAAAAAACCTTTGGAAGATAAAACGAGCCGGTATTTTATTAGCACCAACAGGAAGAGCTGCAAAGGTAATTTCTTTGTATTCTAACCAGGAAGCGCAGACAATCCATAAAAAAATATATTTCCCTAAAAAAACAGGTGGGGCAGGAGTTCAATTTGTGTTACAACCAAACAAGCATAGAAATGCAGTATTCATTGTAGATGAAGCCTCTATGATCCCAGATGAAGATCAAGACTCTAAGCTATTCGAAAATAAAGGTTTGCTTTCAGATCTAATTCAATATGTAGACTCTGGCGTTAATTGTCATCTTATATTTATTGGGGATACAGCGCAGCTACCGCCTGTAAAATTAGATCTTAGTCCCGCATTAATGGAGCATTCCTTGGGCACGGATTATGATAAAGTTGTGACTCATATAGAATTGGATGAAGTGGTACGGCAAAGTGAAGAAAGTGATATTCTTCTTAATGCAACTAGAATTAGAGAAGCATTAGCTGAAGAATTCTACGAATCTTTTAAGTTTAAATTAACCGATAAGAAAGATCTTATCCGGTTGATGGATGGTGATGAAATTTTGGATGCTATTCAAGATTCGTATGATAATTTGGGTCATGAAGAAACCAGTATAATTGTTAGATCCAATAAAAGAGCCAATCAATATAACCAGCAAATACGTTCCAGAATATTATTTCAGGAGGAAGAAATTTCCTCCGGAGATTATCTAATGGTAGTAAAGAACAATTATTTTTGGGTGAAACCAACTTCCGAAGCTGGTTTTATAGCGAATGGGGATATAGTTAAAGTTCTCGAAATTCTTGGTATTAAAGAATTATATGGCTTTAGATTTGCCGAAGTAAAAGTACAAATGGTAGATTATCCTAAAATGCCAGCTTTTGATACCGTTGTAATTCTAGATACGTTGGAAAGCAACACGCCTTCCTTAACTTATGATGATAGCAATAAACTGTATCAGGAAGTAATGAAGGATTACGAGGAGGAGACCTCCAAGTACAAGAAGTTCTTAAAGGTGAAGAACAACAAATTCTTCAACGCCTTGCAAATTAAATTCTCCTATGCCATGACTTGTCATAAATCGCAAGGTGGACAATGGAAAACAATATTTATAGAACAACCTTATCTGCCAAATGGGATAGACAAGGATTACCTAAGATGGCTATATACCGCTGTAACAAGAGCTAGCGATAAACTATACCTGATAGGTTTTAAAGACGAATTTTTTACCGAAAACTAAAATTTATGAGCGCAATTAAACCTTTTCGAATTATTGCAATGATCCCTGCACGTTTTGAGGCTACCAGATTCCCTGGAAAACTTATGCAAGATCTTAATGGAAAGACCGTGATCACCAGAACCTACGAGGCCGCGTTGAAGACGAATTTGTTTGATGAAGTATATGTGGTTACAGATAGTGATATAATCCAAAATGAGATCCTGGCAAATAATGGTAAAAGTATTATGAGCACTAAGGAACACGAATGCGGAAGCGATAGAATTGCTGAGGCAGTGATGAATATGGATGTGGATATTGTAGTGAATGTTCAAGGAGATGAACCGCTTATAGATAAAGAAAGCCTGAGCAAATTATTAGAGGTTTTTAGTAACGACCCTGAAAAGACAATCGATCTAGCCTCCTTAAAAACACCAATGATGGATAGTGATGAGATCTCAGATCCAAATAATGTGAAAGTGATAAGCAATAAAGATAACCTTGCACTTTATTTTTCGAGATTCCCACTTCCTTATCCTAGAGAAACTACCTCTGGAGTCACCTATTTTAAACATATTGGGATATACGCTTTTAGAAAAGAGGCTTTAATTGAATTTTATAACCTACCAATATTGGAATTGGAAGCTACAGAAAGGATAGAATGCATCAGATATCTGGAATATGGAAAAAATATTAAAATGGTGGAAACCAATTTTAAAGGTATTGGGATAGATACTCCAGAAGATCTTGAAAAAGCAAGAAAACTGTTCAAATAGATCAAGTTATTGAAAAACTGCTTTTTTGTAGACTTCTAAGGCTCGTTCTCTAGCTTCTTTATGATCTACCATTTTATCAGGATAATCTTCTGTAGCGTACTCAGGAATCCATTTTTTGATGTATTTAAGTTCCTTATCATAATCATTTATTTGAGTGGTGGGATTAAAGATCCTGAAATAAGGAGCAGCATCCACACCACTTCCCGCGATCCATTGCCAATTTCCTACGTTGGAAGACATTTCATAATCTAATAATTTTGCAGCAAAATAGGCTTCACCCCAACGCCAGTCTATTAGTAGATGTTTACATAAAAAACTACCAACCAACATTCTTACGCGGTTATGCATAAAGCCAGATTCATTTAGCTGCCGCATGCCCGCATCTACCATTGGATATCCTGTGGTTCCGGTTTTCCATTTTTCAAACTCTTCTTCATCATTTCTCCAATCTATTCTATCATATTTCTTTTTGAAGGCATTGGTTGTAGTTTCGGGAAAATGGTAAAGGATCTGCATAAAAAATTCTCTCCAGATCAATTCTTGCCAAAAAACTTCATTCTTCTCTGATATAGCTTTTTTATACATTTTTCGAATTCCAACAGTTCCAAATCGTAAATGTGGCCCTAGATGAGATGTTGCATCCTTAGCTGGATAATTTCGTTTAGCTTCATATTCCTGAATTAAAGTAGGAGTAACCTCATAATCTGGAACTTTAATAGAAGATTTTTCAAATCCAATATCAGACAAACTTAAATTGGGAAGGCTCAAATTTTCAACTAAATTATTTAGAAACTGACTAGTATAAGCCACCTCCAAGTTTTGCTTATTAAATTCTTGTTTCCAAAGCTTCATATATGGCGTATACACCACATAGGGATCCCCATTGCTTTTAACTACCTCATCTTTCTCAAAAATCACTTGATCTTTAAAAGTTAAAAATTCAACGTCATGTGAATTGGCTAATTCCGCTATCTCACTGTCTCTTTCTTTAGCATAAGGTTCATAATCCCTATTGGTATATATATTCTGAATATTATAGTTGCTGAAAAGTTGTTTGAAGATCTCAATTGGTGTACCGTGATATATAGCTATTGAGCTGCTATGTTTCTGGAATTCTTTCCGAAGCTTTTGAAGAGTTTCATGAATAAATGTAACTCGGGCATCATCTTTAGGTAAATTTTCCAAAATCTCAGTATCGAATATAAAGATTGGCATTACAGGATAATTTCCTTTCAACGCTTCCAAAAATCCCACGTTATCATCTATTCTTAGATCTCTTCTAAACCAAAATATTGAAATTTCATCCTTCATTAATTAATATTTAGTGTAGATAATCCACCATCTATACCCATAACTTGACCCGTAACCCAATTGCTTTTTTCAGATAGTAAGAATTGAACAAAATTAGCAATATCTTCTGGTTGTCCAACTCTTTTTAAAGGGTGACGCTCTCCCATTTTTTCTACCTTAACTTCATTAGAAAGCAATTTTTCAGAGAGTTTTGTATTTGTTAGGGAAGGTGCAATTACATTCACACGAAAACTGGGAGCATATTCTGCAGCTAGGGATTTTGCAAATCCTTCAATTGCTCCCTTTGCTGCTGCGATACTCGTATGAAAGGGCATTCCCACTTTAACTGCCACGGTACTAAAAAACACTAAACTTGCTTGTTCCGATTTTTTTAGTTTTGGAAGTAAACTATGAACTACACGAACTAAGGAAAAGAAATTTAGATTCATTTCCTCTTCAAATGCGTCAGGAGAAAGCAGTTTAAAAGGTTTCAGATTAATGCTACCCGGAAAATATACCAAACCATCAATAGTATCTGGAAGGTCTAGATTCTTTATATCATCTTTTGATGCATCAAATTTTAAATGAGTACAGTTTATTTCATCTAAGCCTTCTTTAGTTCTTGAGGCAATTAACAAATTGTTTTCAGATGCCAATAACTTAGCACTTGCTAGTCCAATTCCGTAGGAACCTCCAATAAATAAAATATTCTTTTTCATAAGTTTAGATACTAATTAGTTTAAAATGTCTTGCTTTAAAACTCCTTCGGCAGGTTTTGCCTTTTTATATTCACCAAATAATTCGGTTAGTTTTTTTGTTCTGTAATCGAAAATTTCCTTCAGTTTGGGAGCAACAAGAAAAGGTTGAACCAATTCACCCAGAATTCCCATGGGTAACTTGTAATCTATAATGTCTTCCATTTCCACACCGCCTTCGATCTCCCTAATAAAATGTTTATGATGCCAAAGAGCATAAGGTCCAAAGCGTTGTTCGTCCACAAAGTATTCTAAATGTTTAACATGCGTAATTTCAGTAACCCATTTTGTTTTAATTCCAGCAATAGGAGTAACAATATATTGGATTATTTGACCGGGAAACATGGGTCTATCTGCTCCAGAAAGTATATTAAAACCCATGTACTCTGGAGTTATCGCTTTCAAATTCTTTGGATCTGAAAGGAATTCCCATGCTTTTTCTAAGCTTATGGGTAGGTTTTGTTTGCTGTGCTTGGTGAATATTTTCATTTTATTTGATTTCAGGATAAAGGTAAGTTAAGTTTTGTTTAATATAAAATATGTTAAGTTAAACAAAATGTAATTTTAATGAATTTGTAGTTTAATTATTCAGGAAGGGATTATGTATCTTTGAAAAAATCAACAAACTAAAAATTATGAAAAAAATTTTCTTATTCATGTGCTCTGGCTTATTCGCTTTAAGTACTTCTGCACAAATTATGGCTCCGCAGCCTAGTCCATCAGCAAAAGTTGAACAAAAAGTAGGTTTAACAGATGTTACCTTAGAATATTCCCGTCCCGCAATGAGAGGTCGTGAAATATTTGGTGACTTGGTGCCTTTTGGCGAAGTTTGGCGTACTGGTGCAAATAATAATTCAAAGATCACTTTTAGTGATGATGTGGAAATTGATGGGAAGAAATTACCAAAGGGAACTTATGCAATTTATACGGTTCCAAATAAAGATTCTTGGGAAGTAATGTTCTATACAGATTCTTCTAATTGGGGAACTCCAGAGAAATGGGATGATTCTAAAGTAGCTTTAAAAGCAATGGCAAAGGTTAGAAAAACGGAGATTGCAAATGAATCTTTCGGAATATTTGTAAATAATCTTAAAAGCGATGGTGCAGATCTTGATTTTATGTGGAATAAAACGTTAGCAACTTTAGCATTTAAAGTTCCTACAGATGCCAAAACCACAGCAAGTATAGAAAGAGTAATGAATGGGCCAGGAGCTGCAGATTTTTACGCGGCTGCAAGTTATTACCAAGAAAGTGGTAAGGATCTTAAAAAGGCTCATGACTGGATCATGAAGGCTACTTCTATGGAAGAAAAAGCATACTGGATGTGGAGAAAAAGATCTTTGATCGAAGCTGAATTAGGCATGAAGAAAGAAGCTATTGCAAGTGCACAGAAATCTATGAATTTAGCTGAACAAGCTAAGAATATGGATTATGTAAAGATGAATAAAGCTTCTCTAAAAGAATGGGGAGCACTATAAATCTCAACTATTTATAATAATAAAAGCCCACTGTAAAAGTGGGCTTTTATATTTTTTGAGAAAGAATTCTTTTAATATTTTAATCCAATCTTTTCTCGAATTGTATCTAAAAGACCTATTAATTCTAAGCTTTTATTAAAACTCATTATGGTACCTTCAGTCCTATTTTCACTTAACATTTCTTGAACATGAATAGCTTCAAAGTTGTACCCATGGGTATCTACTTCAAAATTAATAGTTTCTTCAATGTTTTCAGCTTTAATAGTAATGCTTGAAGGTTGATGGAATCTGCTATTAATTGTGATCTCTGCATCTTCAAATTTTAAAATAGCTTCGGTTGGCGTAGTTTCATTAATTGAACTTTTAAGATTAGCAATTGCTCCATCTTTATAATTAAATTGAATATCGCAATTTTCATCTACTCCAGTTTCCCCGATTTGTGCATGCGCAGTTATCTTATCTGGTATTCCTAAAGTAGTTAAAGCAGCGAAAACAGGGTAGATACCAACATCCAAAAGGCTTCCGCCACCAAGCTCTTTATTGTAGATTCTTTTCTCTGTATTAAACGGAGCATCAAATCCAAAATCTGCTTTAAGAGATCTTAGTTTTCCATACTTTTCAGAAACTATTAATTCTAATACATATTTATAATGCGGGAGAAAATAGGTCCAGAGTGCTTCCATTAAAAACACATTTTCTTTCTTAGCTTTGGCTATCATCTCAAAAACTTGCTCTCGATTCATTGCAAAGGGCTTTTCACATAGAACCGCCTTATTATGCTCTAAGGCTAGAATAGTATGATCAAAATGAAAAACATGAGGTGTAGCTATATAAATGATATCTATTTCTTTATCATGTACTAATTCCAAATAGTTTCCGTAAGCCTTTGATACATTGTTTGTATTAGCAAATTCTGTTGATCTATCTAAAGATCTGCTGGCAACAGCATATACCTGTGCACCTGGAACCTTATGAAGATCTTCCACAAATTTTGCGGCAATTTTTCCTGCTCCTAGGATGCCCCAATTGTAAGTTTTAGTTGTTTCCATTTTTAATTTTATCTGGAGAGTAAATGAGGCTTTGTAGTACGAGAGCTAAAATCATTACAAGCGCACAGCCTACCAAGTTTAGCCAGAGATATGGCAATACTTCTAAATAATAGATCCAGATTACCAAGGCTTGCGTGATTATTGCCGCAATAAAAACAGCGTTGCTGTTTACGTGTTTTATAAAAAAGGCCAAAAGAAAAATCCCGAGCACATTTCCATAAAATATGGATCCAATTATATTTACTAGCTGAATAAGATTATCGAATAAACTTGCAAAACTCGCAAAAAGTATCGCCAATATTCCCCAACCAAGTGTGAACCATTTAGACATTTTCACATAATGCTCATCACTTTTTTCTTCTGAAACATTTCTTCTGTAAAGATCTATTGTCGTAGTTGAGGCAAGCGCATTCAACTCAGAAGCGGTGGAGGACATCGCAGCAGACAGAATAACAGCTAGTAAAAGTCCGATCAAACCCCGCGGTAAATTATTCAGAATAAAATGGATAAAAACGTAATCTTTGTCATTGGTTTCTATGTCTTCACTCACATTAGAGATCAGTTTTTTAGCTTCTTCGCGGTTTGCTTCTTCTCGATTATTCAGTTCTAAAATATCTGCTTTATAAATTGCTAGTTCTTCTTCAGTTGAGTTCACTAGGCTATTTCCATATCGAATACTAGATGCTTTTCTCTCATTTTGGATCTCTTCATTTTTAATCATCAATTGTTGATAGTCATCTGCGTATTCCGAAGTCAACACCGCTTCCTGAGCTGCAGGATTAAAATTAAGTGGCGCTAGATTGAACTGATAGAATACAAAGACCATTACTCCAACTAATAAAATGAAGAACTGCATAGGTACTTTTAAGATTCCATTAAAAATGAGTCCTAATTGCATTTCACGAACAGATCTTCCAGTGAGATAACGCTGTACCTGACTTTGATCTGTCCCGAAGTAGGAGAGCGCTAAAAAACTTCCCCCTATAAGTCCGCTCCAAACAGTATATCTGTTATCTAGATCAAAAGAAAAGTCTAAGATTTCGAGTTTGCCACTAGCTCCAGCAATATTTAATGCATTAGTAAAACTGATATCTGCAGGCAAGTATTGAATGATCAGGAAAAATGCTGCAAACATTCCCGCAAAAATCACTGCCATTTGCTGTTTTTGGGTAACATTCACGGCTTTGGTTCCGCCGGAAACTGTATAAACAATTACCAATACCCCAATAATAATGTTTAAAGTAGTAAGGTTCCATCCCAGTACCGCCGATAATATGATAGCAGGTGCGAAAATGGTTATTCCAGCAGACAAGCCACGTTGCACTAAGAACAGTAAAGCAGTTAGGGTTCTGGTTTTAAGATCAAATCTGGATTCCAGAAACTCGTATGCGGTATATACATTTAAACGGTGATATATTGGAATAAAGACCATGCAAATAATCACCATGGCAATGGGCAATCCGAAA
This sequence comes from Flavobacteriales bacterium, assembly GCA_038233835.1. Lineage (GTDB taxonomy): Bacteria > Bacteroidota > Bacteroidia > Flavobacteriales > Flavobacteriaceae > Gillisia. The sequence continues at coordinate 19,709 of JBBSVD010000006.1, forward strand.
TAGAACTGAACAAAACCCATTCCATCATGGTAAGCTTGTCCCGGTGTGGATAAAAAAGTGATTGCACTGGCCTGAGTAGCCATTACAGAAAGACCTATGGTCCACCATTGCGAATCTTTTCCGCCACCGATATAATCTTTAACACTATGGCTGCCTCTTGTTTTATAAACTCCATAGATCACAATAAAAGCAAGGGTTCCAATAAGTACTATCCAATCTATTAATTCCATATTAAGAGAATATGCACATTAAATAATAGAACAGTAGAATATATCCAACATTAGCCAGCAATACCAGAGTATAAGATCTTTTCCAAATATATTTTTTAGGTGAACTCATTTACTTACCTATTGAAATTAGGTTAGCAAATAATCTATAAGCGCCGGGAACTGCATCTGGAAATTGTCTAAAAAAACTTAAACCTGTATAGATATAATGTCCCTTTCCATATTTGGCAATCAGCAAACTTCCTTTGCTAGCTGCTTCATTTTCATCATGCATTGCGAAAATTGGAGTGAATTCTGAAGCCCATTTATCCGGGAAATATAAACCTCTTTCTTGTACCCAATTCTCAAAATCTTTTTGAGTGATCTTATTTGGCGAATTTAGAATAGGATTTGTAGGATCTAAAATTTCAACTTTTGCATCTTCTTCTGTAACACGATCACGAGAAAGCTCTAATTGAAATGGAGCCAGATTATCTACAACCAATCCACGATTTGTATTGTATTGGGAGATAAGCGTTCCACCATTTTCTACGTATTTAAGAAGTTCAGGCTGTTTAAATTTTAAAATATCTAGAACATTATAAGCTCTAATTCCCAATACCACTGCATCAAATTTAGCTAAGGAGCTTGCAGTGATAGTATTTGGATCTATTTTGGTAACCTTATATCCAATTTGTTCCAAACTTTCGGGAATAACATCTCCGGCACCTTCAATAAAACCGATCTGTTCTCCTTTTTTCTCAATTTCCAGTTTCAGTAATTTGGTTCTCGCGGGTAATACTAAAGTTTGTAAAGGAATATGCTCGTATGCCATTCGTACCACTTCATCTGAATAAACACTTCCATTCACTGTTATTTGTGGAGTAAGAGTTGCTTCGCTCTGCTCTTTGGGAGGAGTTATACTGAAATTTACAATTGCGGTTCCACCAATCTCTTTAATGCTGAATCTAGTTGAAATAGGTGTCACTATCCATTTATTTGAAGTCGACAAACTAACTTCTCCTTCTACATTTGCTTGTTCAGTTGTTATGGTAAGTTGAATATTCTTTGCGGCGCCATTTGTATAAATAAGTACTTTATCACTAAAGGATGCTGAAACAGCCGGAACAATTTCAAAAGGTTGATACATTTCACCTTTTACAGGATCTGTATTTTTATACTGAAGCTCTTTTTCAAAAGAAATAGTTTCTCCATTAATCTTCAAATTAAAAATGGCCTTGGTAGCTCTTGGAGTTTCTGGCAATCCTATTAGTTTTGGATCTTCCACCTTATAAGTTCCCAGTTTAGGATCTTTATTCAGCCAGTATGCATTTGTGTATGGAGAATCGCTTGGAATGATATAGGTTAGTTTATCGTTCCAGTCTTCATTCAGTTTCAAATTAAAATTTGGGTGTAAAGATGGACTTCCCGGCGTTAGGCTAATAGAAGATAGAATTACTTCAGTTTTACTTCTATTTATAGCTTCTAGATCTACTGTTACTTCTTGTGAAGGGGCTGCACTAGAAGTTTTAACTACAGCTTCAAGATACAATCCGCTGGAAGCAAGTATAATATCTCTTATTTCTAATAACTTTATGGTTTTCCAATAACCATCTTCCAGATTCTTTATTAATTTATAAGCTTCAACTAGCTTTGGAATACTTGCAGATGGATCTCTATAATTATAATCTTTTTCTACTTGTTCTAATATTTTTCCGATGGCTGCACCACCTTTTAATCGGTTCCATGAAGTATCTATACCTGCAAAAAGATTCCCTTTTACATCTGGTATAATTCCATCTATAAGTTCGATATATTCTATCTGACTACCACGGCTTCCGCTGCTTCCAAATCCTTGCGATCTATGCTGACTTCTACTTAAAGACGCAATCTCCGGATTTGACAATCCGCTCCAAGGGAAATAAACCCCTGTATCAAATTGAATAAAATTAGATTTATCGGCATTATCAAATTGTTCCTGACTTCCGTAAAACCAAGGCGATGTATTAAAATAAAGTCGGGTTGGTGAAAAGGGATCAGCGTATTTTAATTGTTCTGGATATGCACCCTTATTGCCGGCAAGTTTAAATGCTTCTGAACTTAATACAGCTGAAGCTGTATGTTGTCCATGTGTATCTCCGGATGTTCTATGATTAAATCTGTTGATTATAATATCTGGTTGAAAACTACGAATGGCCCAAACTACATCTCCCAGAACCACTTCTTTATCCCAGATCTTCATTGTTTCTTCAGGAGTCTTGGTGTATCCAAAATCTATTGCGCGGGTAAAGCGTTGTACGCCGCCATCTATTCTTCTGGCAGCCAATAGTTCTTGCGTTCTAATCACTCCCAACAATTCTTTCAATTCTGAACCAATAAGGTTTTGGCCACCATCACCTCTTGTAATGGAAAGATATCCCGTTCGGGCATTAACTTCATTAGATAAATAGGAGATAAGTCTGGTATTCTCATCATCTGGATGGGCAGCAACATAAAGTACAGAACCTAAAAAATTTAATTTTTTTAGTGCCTGATCTATTTCTGCCGAATTTAATTTTTTTGGAGTTTGTCCTTGTGCAGAGATACAAAGTATTAAGGCTAGGAAAAGTAGGATCTTACGCATCTGAAAATATTGATTTCAATAATTTCAAATATATAAATTTCTAAGGGGTTCTTTGGGGAATTCTGCTGCTAAAAATTATAGACTATCCTTTCCTTCATCCCGGTAAACATCTTTTTTTATAAGTGAAACCGCTTTTTGTAGAATAAGATTGTTAGGATACGTTATTAATTCCCCTTCCTCGTTTATAATTAAAATGTGAAAGGCTTTAATGTCGTCTATTACACCAATGATAGGTGCGTCCTTATCATGTATTCGAATTTTATCACCAATTTTAAAAGGAAAGGAAAAGAAGAGAATTATACCAGAAGTAATATTGCTTAAAATAGACCAGATTGCAAATAAGGCAACTCCAATTACTGCAAAAACAGAAGAAAAGATAAGAGATAGGTCTTTCAATCCCACTCCCCAGGCAATTGCAAGAGCAAAGACCGAAATTAATAAAATAAGAATATTTATGTATTTGAACATTAAACGCGTACGGGTAATATGTATCTCACTTTGCCTCCCAACCTTATGCGCTGCCTTTTTTAATATGAATTGAAGAATGAGCAGAGTTACTACAATGATTGTGGTGTAGGTTAATTCGGATTTATAGGTGATAAAGAATTCGTACATTAATTTAATTTCAATTGCTCGCGTAAAGGTAAATCTTTATTGGAGTTTTTATTCCAGTAATCAATTTTTAAAGTTTCCAGTTTTGTTGCGGTAGAGGTTTGAAATTCCCCATTCACTTCATTTTGCTCTGTCCATTTTTCAATAGTATATGGAGCAAAATTATTGTAATATATTTTAAGTTCTCTTTTTAGATCTGGATAACTCACTTTATAAACGCTATATTCCTGATCCTGATAAAATTCAGCCATTGCAGGATAAGTTTTAACATCTTGATGAGATAGTCTCAAATACTCTAAAGAAGGAATCATCTCGATCTCGCCGGTAGGCAAGAGATTTGGATCTATCCTTAATTGTGCCCAAACTTCATTCTCTAGGTTGGTACTTAATAAGCTTATATTTTGATCTGCTTCGCCATCAAAGTAAGAGTGAGAAACTATTTCAAAATTTTCTCGATTATTCAACTGAATATAAACTTGCCCGCACCATTCCTGAATTGAAGCTGCAGCCTTTAATGCATGAGAATCTCCTTCTAAAGGATAAAAAGTGCTTTGCATTATGGAATAAGGATAGATCCCAGTTAGGAAATTTTTAGTGGCATTTAGTTTTAATATAGGAATTGTAGTTTCTGAACTTTTATTAGCTTTTACCTGAGCTTCAGGTAAAAAGTCTTCAGTCACAAATATAAGTACAGCGCTGCCTTCTCGATTTTCTCCATATCGGGACTGTTCCAATTTATAGGAAGTGATCTCGGCTTCACCATTAAACCAATATTTTTTAAAATCTTGAGTGAGTGTTCTTTCGGGAAGTTTATTCTCAACTGGTTTTGGATGCTCAGCCTTTTCCATACAACTTACTAGGGAAAGTGAAAGTAAAATAATATAACCACAAAATCTTGAGAATACTTTCATATGATTAGAGCTTAATTATTTAAAAATACGAAATATTAAAGTTCTGCAATTTTCAGTAATTCCTCATAAACCAGATGAGTGGGTAATCCAACAACATTAAAATAACTTCCTTCTATTCTTTCAATACCTATCAACCCGATCCATTCCTGTATGCCATAAGCGCCAGCTTTATCTAAGGGATGAAAATGCAAGATATAATGGTCTATTTCTGTTTTGGTTAATTCTTTAAAAGTAACCTTTGTGCTGGAGTTTATAGTTTTTTGTGAAGTTCTGGTAGTGAACGTCACAGAAGTAATAACTTCATGTGTTTTTCCAGAGAGAGAAATAAGCATATCCGATGCTTCCGAAGTAGTTGCTGGTTTTCCTAAAGCTTTTTCCTCATGCCAAACAATGGTGTCTGATGTGATCAATATCTCATTTTCCTTTAAGGAATGTGTGAAAACTTCAGCTTTAAGTTCAGATAGATAATCTGTTATTTCAGAATTTTTTAGGTTTTCAGGATAAACCTCTTTCATTTTTTTAACATTCACAATAAAGGGGATATCAAGATCCTTCAAAAATTGATGCCTTCTTGGTGATCCAGAGGCTAATATGATTCTATGATTTTGTAATTTTTCCTTCAGCATAATTTAAATTAAAATAAATTGATAGAGGCCTAATGTAATAATTCCCATGAGCATAATTAGTTTTAATAAACCACTAAGAGTATGATAGTCCTTTTTGGTTTTAGCTGTCCAGATTTGAATTAAAAAATAGAGTAGTGGAGCAACTATAAAAAATAAAGTATAAAGAACAGCGTATAAATTCTCGAATAAATATTGATATAAATAAAAGACAACAGCTGGTAATGGTAAAAGGCCAATTGCAAAGATCACCACATTTGTTCTGCTTGCTCCTAAAGCAATTGGAAGCGTGTTTCTACCTGTATTATAATCTCCTTTAATATCTTCCTGATCCTTTACCATTTCCCTAAGCCAATTGATCAAAAAAGCAAATAATGCATAATCCAATAATACCGAAAATATGGTGGATTGGGTTTGCTGATTTTCTGGAGTGATAACTGGCATTAGATCATACAAGCCTACTATTAAAATACTAAAAGCCACCAATGCGCTTATAACCACATTCCCAGCAATAAGTATTTGTTTTAGATAGGTTGAATAAAGGTATAATAGCGCTGAAATCACAATAAAAATTGCAGAAAAACCGGGATGACCTATTAGATTAGATAAAAAGAAACCAATACCAACTCCTAATATGCTCAAGATGAGATATAAGGTATTTGCCGTTGTTAAAGTAATTTTGTTTCCAATTGGATTATGCGCGGGTTTATTTATTTTATCGGTCTCAACATCATGAATATCGTTTATAATATTTCCTGCGGCCGCAATGCAGACCGTGGAAATACAAAGCATAAGAAATCCCAGATCGCTGAGAGTAACACTTATCCCTAACCTATTAAAAAGTCCATATTTAATAAGCACCTGCATTAAGATGAGCATTAAAAGATTCTGATACCTAACAAGTTTTAAAAATGCTATAAGCATGGAATAATTAATTGAAGGTTACCTAACTTTTAGAAGCATCATGATTTAAAAGCCATTTTCCCTGCACTTTTAATACTTGCTCTATTACATCTCTAACACAACCTTTTCCACCTTTTTTATGAGACACGTAGCGGCTAATTTCCTTAATCTCGGCAGCTGCATCCTGAGGGCAGCATGGCATACCAACCAATTTCATAACATAAAGATCTGGAATATCATCACCCATGTAAAGAACATGCTCGGGATCTATGCTATAAATATCCATGAACTCCTTTAACTGTTCTACTTTGTCTGAAACCCCAAGGAAAATGTTGATGATCCCTAGGTCTCTCAATCTTTTTCGAACTCCTTCATTCTTTCCTCCAGAGATAATACAAACATTATATCCAGCCAGATCTGCCGTTTTTAAGGCATATCCATCTTTTATATTCATGGTACGTAATAGCTCACCTGCAGTATTTACCTGGATGCTTCCATCTGTTAATACGCCATCTACATCGAAAATAAGTGTAGTTATATGATTTAAATATTCTTTATAATTCTTCTCCATAGAGGTTCTGAATAGATTTTGTTAATAATGAATATATTTCTTGTTGATCGTGTTTTAATAACTCTAAATGAGCATTTATTACCTGCTGATCCTTCCTTTTTGCTGGTCCTGTTTGTGCTTCCGTCGGACTTATATTTAAGATCTTTGAAGCTGTTTCCTGAATTAGTGGATGTAAAATACTAAAAGGCACTTTGTTTTGTTTACAAATAATCTCACCTTCGGAATATAGCAGATTTACAAAATTGCTCACAAATACTGCAGCAACATGCAGGGATTTACGTTGTTCTGAAGAGATCTCAAATACCTTAGAAGATATTTCTGAAGCTAAAGACTTTAATAATTCCTTATCCGAATTTGAAATTGCTTCAATACAAATTGGGATCTGGGAGAAATCTACTTTTTTATTCTTGGAAAATGTTTGAAGTGGATAGAAAACTCCAGAGCGTTTAAATTTTTTCAATACACTCATCCCAACAGCGCCAGAAGTATGAACCACAAGTGCACCGGAATCTTTCATCTTATTGCTGAAATCTTCCAAGACATCATCTTTCAAAGCCAATAAATAAATATCTGCATCGATAATTTCTGAAAGATTAGATGTTGTATTAACCATGGCTTCAAATTGCCTCAAGCTTTTAAGATCGTGATTATAAACCTGAACAATCCTAAAATTAGGCGAATCTCTGAAGGCCTCAAATAGGTGTATGGCTACATTTCCAGTTCCAAAAAGTACGATTCGCTTCATCCGGCTAAATTACCAAAATTTCCGAGTTTAAAATTAACATTTGTCTCAGGGAATTGATTCTTTATATACACTCCTAACTGCTTTAATTTAGTTAAATTTGCAGCGTTTTAAAGTAGTCTTAAATGCAAAATAAAATAGCGTCTGTCATATTCTCTACCCGAATAATGGCAGTCTTGTTCATTGTCTTCGCCATCTCAATGGCTTTGGGAACATTCATCGAAAGTTGGTACACCATAGAAACTGCAAGAATTCTCATTTATAACACCTGGTGGTTCGAGGGTATCATGCTCTTTTTTGTTATCAATTTCTGCGGAAATATTGTGCGATATGGTATGTATAAACGCGAAAAGTGGTCTTCTCTTTTAATTCACCTTTCATTTATTCTAATTCTAGTAGGTGCTTTTGTAACAAGATATATAAGTTACGAGGGTATCATGCCAATTCGTGAAGGAGAAACTACCAATGGCTATCTTTCAGAAAAGACCTATCTAACGGTTATTATGGATGGAGAGATAAATGGAAAGCCTAGAAGAAGAGTAATAGATGAGGCAATTCTTTTAGCTCCGGAAACAGATAATGATGAAGCCATTTACACCGATTTTAATGGGCAAAAGGTCTCTGTAGAAGTTACCAACTTCATACACGGTGCTAAGGAAGGTTTAATCTTAGCTGAAAATGGAGATAACTATTTAAAGATAGTTGAAGCTGGAGATGGAAACAGACATGAGCATTATTTAAAAGAAGGCGATATCGCCAATATACACAACACATTATTTTCACTGAATAAGCCTACAGATGGCGCAATTAATATCGAGGTGAATGGGGAAGAGGGCACCTATCTTATAAATTCGCCATTCGAAGGTGACTTTATGAGAATGGCAGATCAATTTAAAGGAACTGTGGTTGCAGATAGCACACAAACTTTAATGTTGAGGTCTCTTTATAATATTGGAGGAATGCAGTTTGTTATTCCCGAGCCAATGGCTACTGGAAATTATGATATAATTCCTACGGAAGAAAAAGCAAAGAATCAACTTAATGCGGTTAGTTTAAAAGTGACTTCAGCAGGAGAAACTAAAACCATCAGCATGCTTGGAGGCAAAGGCGTTGTTGGTGAACCCAAGAATCTTAAGATTGGTGGTTTAGATATTTATTTGAATTACGGTTCTAAAGAAATGGAATTACCTTTCTCCATTAAGTTGAATGATTTTATAGCCGATAAATATCCTGGAACCGAGAATAATCCAACTCCAAGTTATTCGGCTTTCAAAAGTAAAGTAGAAGTTATAGGCGATAAAGGTTCTGAAGATTACGAGATATTTATGAATCACGTATTGGACAAAAATGGATATAGATTCTTTCAAGCATCTTTCGATCCAGATGAAAAAGGAACTGTTCTTTCTGTAAATCATGATTTCTGGGGAACTTGGATCACTTATATTGGCTATTTCTTATTGTATTTAGGTCTTATGTTAATCTTGTTTGATAAAGGAAGTCGCTTTGGGAATCTTAAAGTTATGCTGGACAAAGTGAAAGAAAAAAAGGCGGCACTTACAATTATAACAGCAATTTTTCTGAGTATTTCCTCTGGATTTGCACAGGATAATTCACAAGAAACAGATCATGCACATGTAATGGCTAATAAAGCTCGTGTAGATTCTATGATTCAGAGTACAGTTGTAGATGCAGAACATGCTGCAAAATTTGGACGATTGGTAATCCAAGATGCAGGCGGAAGAATGAAACCTGCAAATACTTTTTCTTCAGAATTACTCAGGAAATTAAGTAAAAAAGATAGTTATGAGGGTTTGAATTCAGATCAGATCTTGATATCTATGACAGAGAATCCTGCTTTGTGGTATAATGCTCCTTTGATCTATGTGAAACCAAACAATGATAGCATTAGGCATATTGCAGGAGTTAAGGCAGATGAAAAATATATCGCCTTAACCAATTTCTTTGATGCATCTGGTTCTTATAAATTATCACCTTATTTGGAAGGAGCTTATCAGGCAAGTGTACCAAATCAATTTCAGAAGGATTTTATAGAAACAGATAGAAAAGTGAATTTGCTTTACAATGCCCTACAAGGTGGAGTTTTGCGAATTTTCCCAATCCCCGGGGATGAGAATAATAAATGGGTTTCTTTTCCAGAAGTACCAGAATCTAGTTTAACTGGAATGGATTCGGTGTATGCAAGACAAATACTTCCTATCTATATGAATGCTTTAAGAGAATCTAAAGCTACAGGAGACTATACACAATCTGAGGAATTGTTGGAAAGTATCAAGAGCTATCAGAAGAAATTTGGAAGCGTAGTATTGCCATCTGAACAAAAGATAAATGCGGAGATACTTTATAATAAATATGATATTTTTAGAAGTTTGTTCATGTGGTACATGTTCGCCGGACTCATCATGTTGGTATTTGTAATTGCGCAAATATTTAAAGATTCTAAGGTAATAAGGATTTTAATAAAAGTGAGTGCGGTTACTATTCTTCTTTTATTTATTACACATACACTTGGTCTTGCTGCCAGATGGTACATTTCTGGTCATGCTCCTTGGAGTGATGCTTATGAGTCTATGATCTATGTAGCTTGGGCAACTATGTTCTTTGGCTTGGCCTTTGGCAGAAAAAGTTTCTTGACCATTGCATCTACCTCATTTGTAGCTTCCATGATCTTGATGATTGCTCACTGGAACTGGATGGATCCTGCAATTGCTAATCTTCAACCTGTTCTGGATTCTTATTGGTTAATGATCCATGTATCGGTAATTGTTGGTAGTTACGGGCCTTTCACTTTGGGAATGATCTTAGGTGCAGTATCCTTATTATTAATGATACTTACTACCGAAAAGAATAAGGTTAAAATGGCGCTTAATATTAAGGAGATCACCATTATTACCGAAATGGCTCTTACAGTTGGATTGGTAATGTTAACCATTGGAAATTTCTTAGGAGGACAATGGGCCAACGAAAGCTGGGGAAGATATTGGGGATGGGATCCAAAAGAAACTTGGGCGTTAGTGAGTATTATGGTATATGCGTTTGTAATTCATATGCGATTGGTTCCTGGATTACGCAGCAGATGGTTCTTCAATTTAATGGCTATTGTAGCCTTTGCAAGTATTATGATGACCTATTTTGGGGTGAATTTTTACTTAGCGGGTTTGCATTCTTATGCTAGTGGTGATAAAGTAATCACACCAACATTTATATATTATACACTTGCAGGAGTTGCTATTTTAGGAGCCGTTTCTTATTGGAAATATAAAAAATATTACGCTAAGTAAAATTTAGAATTACAGCTATTAAAAACCCGCCTCAACTTGAAGCGGGTTTTTTTTCTTTTGTCACACTGAGACCTGTGATAAAAAATTCACCTAGCCTAGGAAATTGACTTATGAGAGATGCTGAAACGATTCCGCTATCGGAACAGCATGACGGCAGTTAAAAAGGATCGTCACCCTGAAGTTGTTTCAGGGTCTTTATTCGGATACAACTTGGAAAATACATTAATGGTAAATGATCGTAGTGTGGTTTATAACGAAGGGATTCACATACTCAGCCAAACATAGTATTGCATTAAATGGCAATGTATTTAAATAAAAAAAAACCACCTTTTTCAAGATAGTTTTTCATATTTATTTGAGTTGAAGCTTATTTCAATCCTCCAACCATATCTTTTGGTTTCACCCACTCATCAAACTCTTCTGCAGTAACATATCCTAAGTTAACCGACTCTTGTTTTAAAGTAGTTCCGTTGGCATGTGCTGTATTTGCTATTTCTGCAGCCTTATAATATCCTATTTTGGTATTCAAAGCTGTTACCAACATTAATGAATTATCTAAAAGTTCCTTGATTCTTTTCTTGTTTGGTTCTATTCCTCTTGCACAGTGTTCCTCGAAAGAAGCACATGCATCTCCAGTTAAACGTGCACTTTGTAAAAAGTTTGCTGCAATAACTGGTTTAAAAACATTCAATTCAAACTGACCTTGCATTCCGCCTACACTTATTGCAACATCATTCCCCATAACTTGTGCGCAAACCATGGTTAAAGCTTCACATTGTGTTGGATTTACTTTTCCAGGCATGATAGAAGATCCAGGTTCATTAGCAGGAATTTCAATTTCTCCAATTCCACTTCTAGGACCGGAGGAAAGCATTCTAATATCATTTCCAATCTTATTTAGTGAAACTGCTAACTGCTTTAAAGCTCCATGAGATTCTACAAAAGCATCATGTGCCGCCAAAGCTTCAAATTTATTGGGAGCAGAAACAAAGGGAAGTCCAGTGAATTTTGCTATAAACTCTGCAACACGTTTGGAATATCCTTTTGGCGTATTTAATCCAGTTCCTACTGCGGTTCCACCTAAAGCAAGTTCTGCTAAGTGAGGAAGTGTATTTTCCAAGGCTTTAATTCCGTGATCTAATTGTGCTACGTAGCCGCTAAACTCCTGTCCAAGAGCTAGGGGAGTGGCATCCATAAAATGCGTACGGCCAATTTTAACTATATCCTTAAATTCTTCCGATTTCTTCTTTAAGGTATTTCTTAATTTAAGAACACCCGGTATGGTAATTTCACTCACCATTTTATAAGCAGCAATGTGCATTCCTGTTGGAAAAGTATCGTTGGAAGATTGTGACTTATTAACATCATCGTTCGGTTGTAAGGTCTTTTCACCTTCACCAATTACTTTTCCAGCAAGTTGATGCGCTCTATTTGCGATCACTTCATTCAAATTCATATTGCTTTGGGTTCCACTTCCAGTTTGCCAGATCACCAAAGGGAATTGGTCATCATGTTTTCCCGCAAGGATCTCCTCACATACTTGTGCTATATAATCTCGTTTTTCTACAGGTAGAGCTCCAAGTTCACAGTTGGTAAATGCTGCTGCCTTTTTTAAATAGGCAAAACCATAAATAATTTCTAAAGGCATACTGCCTGCTGCGCCAATTTTAAAATTATTTTTGGAACGTTCGGTTTGTGCTCCCCACAACTTATCTGAAGGAACTTTTACTTCCCCCATCGTATCTTTCTCTATTCTGTATTCCATAACATTTTTCGATTAGTTTACAAATTTACATTTTCAGTATTTTTTATTCTTTAAATTTTATACAAAATTTTGAAGTTTTTCTACAGATTGCTCTTTATCTAAATGATTTATCAGAATTATAAACTTTCAACTAAAAAATTATTTTTTTATTTTGCAGAACACTAGCAGACTTACTATCTTTGACATTATATAAAAATCTCTAGAAGATATGTTCGAATTTGATCAATACTTAGGCTTTTTAGCTTTTTTAACTATTTTAACCATGGGATTTTGGTTAATGATATTTTTAGTAGCCATTGTTCCTTACTGGATAGGCGGTTCTATGTTTGAATTGTTTAAAGAAAAAAGAGAAAAAAGAAGAAGAGAAAAGGAGTTAAAAGGATAAGCTTTTAAAATTCTCTTTTTTTAGAAATGAATTTCTGTAATTAAAAACGGAAAACATTTATAATAAAAAAGGTTGCCTATATGGCAACCTTTTATGTTTCATAATATTGAGGATTTATCCTTCAAATTCGAAATCGTCCCCTCCATTACCATTTTGTCTGTTTCTATTCTGATCCTTTTTCTTCTGATTGAATCTATAAATCAACGTAAGTGTGAATTGTCTTTCTCTCCACTGGAATTCGCTTTGCTGAATAAAACGATCTGTTGTAGTTAAAGAATTTCTCTTTCTAGAATTCAACAAATCTCTTACGTTAAAGGATAAAGTAGCACGTTCCTTAAATATTTCTTTACTTAAAGCCATATCTAAAGAAAATATCCCATCTGTTTTAGTTTGTGCGTTTTCTGAAGCTCCTCTATAAAAGGCATTAGTTTGCCAATCTATATTTGCAGGTAAACTTACTTTAGAACTAAATCTTCCAAACCAACTATTGTTTTTTGCGCCATAATCTATACCATTAAAATCTCCTTCAGTTTTGAATTGAAAGAAATTCACACTTCCGTTTAATCGTAACCATTTTGCTGGATTGTATAAGATTCCTGCTTCAGCTCCTAATCGCTCGTTAGTTGCAAGGTTAATGGGAATGGTTCGAATTATCTCAATTCCTTCAAAAAATTCTCCTGTACCTTGTTGTACTCTTTCAAACGCATCTGTTTCATTTTGATAGTATACAGAAGAAGTCAATGTTAACTTTTTCCATCTTTTTAAATAGCCAAGATCAAAAGCGCTTGCATAGGATGGTGTTAAATTAGGATTCCCTTGAAAAACATTGGTTCTACTGGCACGTGATGGAAATGGATTGATAAACCAACCTCTGGGTCTGTTAATCCTTCTGTTGTAACCAAGCGTAACATTTTCGGTTTCTCCAAGCTCGTAAATCAAATTTACTGTTGGGAAAAGCCCTAAATAGTTATTATCGAAATCGGTATCAATTACAAAACCAAATGTATTTATCAGATCATCTTCAGAAAATTCGGAATCGATCTTCCCTTTTAACTGCGTATTCTCTAATCTTAAACCTAAAAGGAATGAAAAATTACCAAATTTGGTTCCATATTGGGTATAAAGTGCATTTACATTTTCGGTATAATCAAAAATATTTGAAACAGTATCATTTCTAACAAACCTACCACTAGCTTCATCTTCAATATTCAAGTTATAATCTGTATTCTCATTTTTAAAGTTTCCACGGTAACCAGTTTCAAATTGAGAATCTTCTCCAATGGGTAGCACATAATCTACTTGAATTAAATATTCATTTTGTTTCTCTTTAGTAAAAACTTCTTCTGAAGGTAAAAAAGGAGATTCCCCAGCAGTGTTATTTAATCTAACGGTTTCTGTAATAAATGCAGGTTGCTCTTCATTATCATTTTCATATTGAAAATCCATAGTTAACTTATGCCCTTCCTCATTAAATCTATTCACATAATTTAATGAAAACTGAAAGCTTTTATTTTCTTCCATTTCTACTTCTCTCCTAAGCGTTTCTTGAGCTAAAATACTATTCTGAAATTTTCGGGTTAAATTAGATGTAATATCTTCCCCATCTCCATATCTAAAAAAAGCACTCCCAGTTATAGAAGACTTATCATTAATATAATATTCCATTCCAAGATTAGTATTGAAACCTTTATTAGAACGATCATAATCTCTATTTTCTAAAACTCTACTGAATTCTCCTTGGAAATAACGAGTATCAAAATTCCCTCCTCCAGGTCCAGATCTATAATTATATCCAGTTGTATTAAAAAGGTTGTATTTATCTGCCCTCAAATTAACATTAGCGGTAATTCCATAACTTTCAGGATAGCCTACTGTTGTAGAAACAGACCCGTTAAAGCCCAGCGTTTTATCTTTTCTTAGAATAATATTTATTATTCCAGCGGTTCCTTCTGCATCATATCTTGCCGAAGGAGAAGTAATAACCTCAACTCGATCTATGGCATCTGCGGGTAATTGCCCTAAAACATCTGTAGATCCAAATCCAGCCAAAGCTGAAGGCTTTCCATTTATTAAAACTCGTACATTTTCATTTCCTCTTAAACTAATAGCACCTTCAACATCTACAGAAACTGATGGAACGTTGCTTAAAGCATCACTCACCGTTCCTCCTTTGGTGGTTAGGTCTTTCCCTATATTATATATCTTTTTGTCTAAGCGGACTTCTACTTGAGTAGTTTCAGCTCTTACAACTACCTCATCTAAACTGGAAGAGCTAATTCCTAACATAATGGTTCCTAGATCTAAATTTGATTCAACTTTCTTGTTTTTGAAGGTTTTAGAAGTGTAGGATATAAATTCAATAGTTATATTGTAAACACCAGGTGGTACATTAATGTCAAACTTGCCATCAATATCTGTAACTGCTCCATCAAGAAACTCAGGATCGTTTGGTCTGGTAATAGCAATAGTTGCATATTCTAAAGGAACATTTAGTGCATCGTCTATTACCTTACCGGTAATTGAATATTGTTTGGATTGAGAATGTCCTGTGAAGGAGAGGCAAATAAAAAAAATCAGCAAGAAACTGAAATTCGACTTTTTTTTGATGGTCATAACAAACTTTTCTTTTTAGACCAATTTTGTTAACTATGGTTTAAAAGCTTTTTGTTAAAAAGTCGTTAAAATGCTAAGATGAGATTTAGGCATCCATCAACTCGTTTGGAATCTTTTTATTAATTCCAACATAGGCGGTGAATTGAGCGCTGGTTAAAAATCGTTTTAATTTAAGGTGCTCTCTCTTCTGCGTATCCTTAAGATCTCTAATCACAAATTTTTGAGAGCGATTTGAGTTTATAATCTCATTTTTTAAAATGGTGAATTCTATAATATTAGATTCTAATTTTTTACGTTGCTCTTCAGATAAACCTAGTTTATCTTTCCATTCTAAAGCTATTTCTTGAGCCACTTCCTTAATGTCTCTTGAGTTCTTGTTGTGGATATAAATATTTGCAACTACAAATGCGCCAACTAATACAGTTGAATATCCTAGTAATTGTAATCTCTTGTTAAGTTCCATAATAGTATAAAATTAAATAATTCTAAGCTAGCATTTCTTCAATATTGGAAGTTGGTCTTCCTATAACCGCTTTTTCAGCATTTTCGACAATTGGACGTTCAATTAACTTGGGGTTATTTACCATAGCTTTTAAAATATCTTTAGGGGAAAGATCCTTTCCTTTAAATTCTTTTTTCCAAATATCCTCTTTGCTTCGAACAAGGTCTATTGCCTTTACGCCTAATTTTTCGATCAATTTTTTCAATTCATCTTCAGAAAGGGGTGTCTTTAGATATTCTCTTACAAAGAAATCTTTTCCTGAATTCTGAACTATAGTTAATCCTTCTCTGGATTTACTACATTGGGGGTTGTGATAAACAGTGATCATATATTTGGGTTTTAAAATACGAAAATTTTAATAAATATTCATTGAATGGAACATATAATCAATCTTCG
Source organism: Flavobacteriales bacterium (assembly GCA_038233835.1). Taxonomy (GTDB): domain Bacteria; phylum Bacteroidota; class Bacteroidia; order Flavobacteriales; family Flavobacteriaceae; genus Gillisia. Next base: position 35,860 of record JBBSVD010000006.1, read on the forward strand.
TGCCGCTGACCCATCATCATAAGATACGCCTTTAAAAATGGATCTAATGCTCCATCCATTACCGCATCTACATTTCCAGTTTCCTCGCCAGTTCTAACGTCTTTCACCAACTTATAAGGATGCATTACATAATTTCTGATCTGTGATCCCCATTCAATTTTCATTTTAGAATCTTCTATCTCTCTACGCTGTGCTTGTTGTTTCTGAAGTTCCAGCTCATATAACTGACTTTTCAGCAATTGCATTGCTTTGGTCTTGTTATCAAGTTGTGATCTGGTTTCAGAATTTTCAATTACAATTCCCGTAGGCGCGTGGCGTAATCGCACCGCGGTTTCTACTTTATTTACATTCTGCCCACCAGCACCAGAAGATCTCATAGTTTCCCATGAAATATCTGCTGGATTAACTTCGATCTCTATAGTATCATCCACTAAAGGATACACATATACAGAAGCAAAAGATGTATGTCTTTTAGAATTGCTATCAAAAGGTGAAATTCTTACCAATCTATGTACACCATTTTCACCTTTAAGCCAACCAAAAGCATATTCGCCTTCAATTTCAATAGTTACAGTTTTAATTCCGGCAGATTCACCACTTTGATAATTAAGCTCTTTAAGTTTAAAACCTTTAGATTCTGCCCATCTTAAATACATGCGCATTAGCATTTCTGCCCAATCGCAACTTTCTGTACCACCGGCTCCGGCTGTAATTTGTATAACTGCACTTAAACTATCACCTTCTTCAGAAAGCATATTTTTAAATTCAAGGTCTTCAATAAGATGGAATGCTTTTTCGTGACGACCTTCCACATCTTCCGCAGTTGCTTCTTTCTCTTTATAGAATTCGTAGATAACTTCAAGATCCTCCACTAAGGTTTCCCCTTGAAGATAATCGTCTACCCATTTCTTTTCCGCGTTAATTTCACGCATCATTGCTTCCGCTTTTTTAGGATTGTCCCAAAAATCGGGGGCATATGTTTTCTCTTCTAAATTAGAGATCTCTATTTGTTTGGCATCAACGTCAAAGATGCCTCCTTAACGCTACCAGGCGATCTTTAAGATCTTTTATATGTTCTGAAGTGATCATATCTGTTATTAATTTCAGTAAAAATAGAATTAAACACAGGTTCTTAAAACTATTTTGTATTTATTTTATAGTTTTAGGCAACTTAAAATATCAGTCCATGAGAGCATTGTTTCCTATTTTCCTGTTTTTCAGTATTTCAATAATTGTTTCAGGGCAAAACATTTCAGAAAAACAAAGTACAGAGAAATTTAGAGGTTTTTTCAATTTTGAATATGTTCAAAAAGAAGATAAGATCTTACTTGAAGTTGCAGACCTAGATTCAGAATTCTTATATGTTCATTCACTAACAACCGGATTAGGCTCTAACGATATAGGTTTAGATAGAGGGCAATTAGGAAATGAAGCTGTTGTAAAATTTATTAAAGCTGGAAACAAACTTTTAATGATCCAACCAAATTTAAATTTTAGAGCTATTACTGATAATTCCTATGAAAAGAAAAGTGTGGAGGAAGCCTTTGCCAAATCTGTACTTTATGGTTTCGAAATTAAAGAAGAGTTAAATGGAAAGTATATTATAGACATCACTTCTTTTTTAATGGAGGATGCACACGGCGTGGCAAACACTTTAAAGAACGGGAAATACGGTAATTATAGTTTGAACAAATCTAAAAGTTCACTTTCTTTGGAACGCACAAAAGCTTTTCCAGAAAATGTAGAATTTGAGGTCATGCTCACTTTTGATGGTGAAACTACCAGTCAAGCCTTAAAAGAAGTGCTTCCAAATGACAACTCATTAACTGTAACCCAGCATCAATCATTTGTGAACTTGCCGGATTCTAACTATAAAAAACGAGAATTCGACCCAAGAAGTGGCGCCATTTATATTTCTTATTTCGATTATTCTACTCCGGTTTTTGAACCTATAAAAAAAAGATACATTACCAGACATAGACTTGAAAAGAAGAATCCTGAATTGGCAATAAGTGAGCCTGTAGAACCAATTATATATTATTTAGATCCCGGAACTCCGGAACCAGTTAGATCTGCTCTTTTAGATGGAGCGCGTTGGTGGGATGAAGCTTATCAAGCAATAGGTTACAAGAATGCCTTTCAGGTTAAAATGCTTCCGGAAGGTGCAGACCCTTTAGATGTTAGATATAATGTGATACAATGGGTGCATAGATCTACCCGAGGATGGAGTTACGGCGCAAGTGTGGTTGATCCAAGAACGGGAGAGATAATTAAAGGTCATGTGAGTTTAGGTAGTTTAAGGATTCGTCAAGATTTCTTGATTGCTCAAGCACTACTGAATAAGCCTTTTAAGAGTGGAGACATTGAAAACTCAGAGATGATGAATATGGCAATTGCAAGAATTCGCCAATTAGCTGCACACGAGGTTGGGCATACCTTGGGATTTGCGCATAATTTTTCGGGAAGTACCAATAATAATTCCACGGTAATGGATTATCCTCATCCTCAATTAAAGTTGGAAGAAGAGAATATCATTTTAAAAGAGGCGTATAGCACAGGAATAGGACCATGGGATAAGCTAACGGTAAATTATTCTTATGCCGATATTCCAAAGGCAATGAACGAAAAGAACTATCTAAATTCAGTTATAAAGGAAGCAAACACTAAGGGATTTCTTTTTATAACAGATAGTGATGCTAGAGCATCTGGAGGTGCAAATGCCTATGCACACCTTTGGGATAATGGAGCCAATGCTACCGATGGATTAAAGGAACTGTTGAAGATCAGAGAAAAGGCAATTGGTAATTTTTCTGAAGAAAATATAAGAAAAGGGGAACCTAACTCAGTTTTGGAAGATATTTTTGTGCCACTCTATTTTTTACACAGATATCAAACTGAAGCAGTTGCCAAAGTTATTGGTGGTTTAGAATATACGTATGCGGTTAAGGGAGATAACCAAATTCCTTTGAAAATGGTTGCTGTAGAAAAGCAACGTAATGCATTAAATATCTATTTAACCACTTTAAGTGCAGATGTTTTGGCTATCCCAGAAGAGAAATTAACTTTGTTCCCGCCAAGAGCTTATGGCTTTGAAAGAACCAGAGAATCCTTTCAAAGCAACACAGGAGTTGCATTTGATGCTCTTGGTGCTGCTGGTACTGCAAGTGCACTTAGTTTAGAATTTTTACTTCATACAGAGAGAGCTGCAAGGTTAGTACAACAAAAAGCTTTGGATAATTCCCAAATAGGTTTAGATGAACTCTTAGATCAGTTATTAGCTTTAACAATTAAAAAGAGTTTTAAAGATCCATACCTTCAGCAAGTGCAAAACACCATTAATAATAATGTGTTGCAACATTTAATGAACTTAGCGGTTAATGAGAATTCTATATTTCAGGTTAAGGCAATAGCTAATTTTAAATTAGAATCTTTGGAAACTTGGTTAAAGGCTAACTTAGCTTCAGAAAAAGTAATAAGAACACAATTTCTAAGAGATATAGAAAGATTCAGAGAAAATCCACAAGATTTCAAAGCAAATATTCAGGCTCCTAAAATTCCAGATGGATCCCCAATTGGTAGTTTTGATAATGAATTCATAATAATTAAAAATAATATTCATAATAAAAATATATGAAAGAAATAGATTTAAGAAGTGATACAGTAACCAGACCTACAACTGGAATGTTACAAGCAATCCTTTCAGCAGAAGTAGGAGATGATGTTTATAAAGAAGATCCCTCAGTAAACGCTTTAGAAGAAAAATTGGCGAACATGTTTGGAATGGATGAGGCTTTATTCTTTCCAACAGGAAGTATGGCCAATCAAGCCGCAATTAAATTGCATACACAACCGGCAGAGCAATTGATCTGTGATAAATGGGCGCATGTTTATAATTATGAAGGCGGTGGGGTTTCCTTTAATAGTGGAGTATCTTGCAAACTTGTAGATGGAGATAGAGGAATGATCACGGCTGCTCTGGTTGAAGAAAATATAAATCCGCCAGATTTTTATCATAGTCCATTAACAAGCTTGGTTTGTTTAGAGAATACTACCAATAAAGGTGGTGGTGCTTGCTATGATATGTCCGAAATAAAGGAAATTAGAAAGGTTTGTAATTCTCATAATTTAGGATTGCATTTAGATGGAGCAAGGTTATTTAATGCTATTGTTGCAAAAGGAGAATCGCCAAAGGAATACGGTAAATTGTTCGATACTATTTCGGTATGTTTATCTAAAGGACTTGGAACTCCAATGGGAACGGTGCTATTGGGAAAGAAAGACCTAATGAAGAATGCTATTAGAGTTAGGAAGGTTCTTGGTGGTGGAATGCGTCAGGTTGGATTTATGGCGGCAGCAGCTATCTATGCATTAGATAATAATGTGGAAAGACTTGCTGAAGATCATAATAGAGCTCAGGAAATAGGAGCCACGCTTAGCAATTTGCCATTTATTTTGAAGGTTGAAAATGTGGAGACCAACATTGTTATTTTTTATTTGAATGAAACTCTTAGCGAGGAAAAATTTATGAAACAACTCGAAAAAGAGAATATAAGAATAAGCAATTTGGGACATGGCAAACTTAGAATTGTTACTCATTTAGATTATACCGAAGATCTACATCCAAAATTCTTGGATATTATGAAAAATATCAAATGTTAGTAGCAAAAAATCTTAACAGAAGATTATATAGGGAACAGGCTCATAAAGTCTTTATTTTATATAATTTCGAAAAAATCTAAAGCAGTTAGAAATATGAAAAATGTAATACCCAGACAAGAAGTTCCGGAGCTTGTGGTAGATACGGTTAATGGAATGATTTGGAATTTAAGAGATCAACTTCCACAGAATTTTACAATGGTGGTTTTTTACCGCGGATTGCACTGTCCTGTATGTAAATCTTATTTGGAGGAATTAAACTCTAAAATAGAACAGTTTAGAGATAGAGGCATCAATGTAATATGCATAAGTGCAAATAATGGATCTTTAGCAGAAAGAACGGTGATAGAATGGGATGTTGAAAAATTGACCATTGGTCATGACTTTTCTATAGAGAATGCTAGAGAATGGGATCTTTATATATCTAAAAGTGTCAGTGAGAAAGAACCTGATATATTCTTTGAGCCGGCACTGTTTTTAATAAGACCGGACAATTCATTATATGCAGCTTCAATACAGAGTATGCCATTTGCAAGACCAAATTTTGATGATCTATTAAAATCTTTAGATTTTATAATTAAGGAAGAGTATCCTGCAAGGGGAGAATCTTAATACGTTTCACAGAAATATTAAAAACCGTCTGAAATGCCATTGTTAAATGCATCTCAGACGGTTTCTGTTTATTTAAACATATCTAATCCTGGAATATCTGGCATTCCATCTTTAGCTACCGCCGCTAATTCAGTTTCATTTATTGAAGTGGCTTTTGTAATTGCCTTGTTAAGAGTTAGTACTAAATAATCTTCTAGTTGTTCTTTATCTTCTAACAACTCATCTGCAATGCTGATGTTTTTAATTTCATTAGTTGCAGTTATTGTCACTTTTAATAAACCATCGCTAGATTGCTCATCTATCAATACAGTTTTAAGGCGCTCTTTGGTATCTTCAACTTTCTGTTGGGTTTCTTTGATCTTATTCATCATTCCCATCATATCTCCAAACATAATATTTCATTTATAGATTAATAAAAACAAATTTATTAATTTACATTTTGAATCAATACTTAAAAATGAAAAGACTCTTACTTATTTTCTTAGGAAGCCTTACCTTTGTTTCTACAAATATAATCGCATAAAATCATCCTCATTTGAAAACTGAAATTTATCCACCAAAGGCCACAAAAATTGCTAAAGAATTAAAGGCTCACAACCTAATTAGAAGAGATGACTATTATTGGTTGAATGATCGAGAAAATCCTGAAGTAATAGCATATCTCAATCAGGAAAACGATTATAATGAGCAAATGACAGCTCATACCATCAAGTTTCAAGAAGATCTTTTTGAGGAAATGAAATCTAGAATTAAAGAAGATGACTCCTCTGTTCCATATAAGCTCAATGGCTATTGGTATCTCACAAGATTCAAAAAAGGGAAAGATTATCCAATTTATTCTAGAAAAAAAGAATCTTTAGATGCTCCAGAAGAAATTTTATTTGATGTAAATAAAATGGCAGAAGGTTATGAATATTATAGTTTGGGAGGTTTAAATGTGAGCGATGATAATAAGATGATCGCATTTGGAGTAGATACTGTTAGTAGAAGAAATTATGCCATTCAGATCAAAAATCTGGAAACTGGTGAGATCTCAAAGGAAAAAATTGAAACAACCACAGGTGGTTCTACTTGGGCTAATGATAATAAGACCTTGTATTATACCAAAAAGGATAAACAAACCTTGAGGTCCAATAGAATATATAAACACATTTTAGGGACAAAGGCAAGTGAAGATAGCTTGGTTTTCGAGGAAAAAGATGAAAGCTTTAATACTTATATTTATAAATCTAAGTCGAAGAAATTCTTGATATTAGGCAGCAGTAGCATACTTACATGTGAATATAGGATTTTGGAAGCAGACAATCCAAATGGAGAATTTAGATTATTTCAGCCTCGCGAAAGAGGATTAGAATATGGGATCTCTCATTTTGAAGATTCTTTTTATGTGCTTACTAATAAAGATAATGCCATCAATTTTAAATTGATGAAAACTCCCTTAGATAAAACTGTAAAAGAGAATTGGGTTGAGGTGATTCCTCATAGAGAAGATTATTTGTTGGAGGACATAGATATTTTTGAACATTATTTAGTGATTAGTGAACGTCATGATGGTCTAAATAAGATTAAGATCACTAAATGGCATTCGGATGAAAGTTATTATTTACCTTTTGATAATGAAACCTATACATCCTATACCAGTATTAACCCAGATTTTGATACAGAAATTTTAAGATATACTTACAATTCCTTAAACAATCCTACTTCGGTTATAGATTTTAATATGGCAACCCAAGAGAAAATCTTACTTAAAGAGCAAGAAGTACTGGGAGGTCGTTTTGATAAAGAGAATTACATTACAGAACGTATTTGGGCCAGTTCCAGAGATGGAATAAAAGTGCCGGTTTCTTTAGTATATAGAAAAGATACTCCTTTAGATGGAAGCAGTCCGTTATTGCAATATGCATATGGCTCTTATGGATCTACCATAGATCCTTATTTTTCAAGTGTTAGATTAAGTCTATTAGATAGAGGTTTTATCTATGCTATAGCTCATATTAGAGGAGGAGAATATTTAGGTCGAGAATGGTATGAGGAGGGCAAACTACTGAAAAAGAAAAATACTTTTACAGATTTTATAGATGTTTCTAAATATCTTATAGAGAAGAAATATACCTCTAGTGAGCACTTATATGCTATGGGTGGTTCTGCCGGTGGACTTTTAATGGGTGCCATTGTTAATATGGCACCAGAACTGTATAATGGAATTATAGCAGCGGTTCCATTTGTAGATGTTGTTACTACTATGTTAGATGATTCTATTCCACTAACCACTGGTGAATATGATGAATGGGGAAATCCAAATGATGAGGAGTATTACAATTATATGTTATCATACTCACCATATGATAATGTTAAGGCTCATGAATATCCTAATATGTTAATTACAACGGGATTACATGATTCCCAAGTTCAATATTGGGAGCCTGCGAAATGGGTTGCTCGTCTAAGAGAACTAAAAACAGATACTAATAAATTGCTATTCCATATTAATATGGAGGCAGGGCATGGTGGAGCATCAGGAAGGTTTGAGGCCTTAAAGGAGGTAGCAGAAGAATATGTCTTTTTACTGGACTTAGAGGGAATTACCAAGTAATTAAATAATTTGCCTTAAATTTGGTCGTTTTGGGGATTTAAGTTTGTTTTAACAATTTAAAATGAATTTTTAATTCCTAACTTGGTTTAAGATTTTCATTTATGATAGAAAAGAAACAGGTATACAAGAATATACTTCAATTAATAGGAGACACTCCTTTAGTGCAGCTAAATTCTATTACCAAAAGCTTTAGCGGAGATTTTTTTGCAAAAATTGAAGCTTTCAACCCTGGACATTCCTCTAAGGATAGAATCGCATTATATATTATTGAAGAAGCAGAAA
>JBBSVD010000007.1:0-38631 GCA_038233835.1 Flavobacteriales bacterium
ACCCCTTTATCAAAAAAACAGGAGTTTTTGTAGATGAAGCGATCGATTTTGTTTTAGAGAAAGTTAAAAAACACAAGTTCAAAGCTATTCAACTTCACGGAAGGGAATCAGCTGAATACTGCATAAAATTAAGATCAGAATTGGACAACAAGAATTCGGCAGAATTAATAAAAGTGTTTTCTGTAAAGGAAACCTTCAATTTTGAAGAACTTAAGGCTTATGAAGGCATTGTAGATTTTTTCCTATTCGACACTCAAGGGAAAAATAAAGGTGGAAATGGAATTACTTTCAATTGGGAATTATTAAAAAATTATCCTTCTTCTACCCCATTCTTTCTTAGTGGAGGAATTGGCGAAGATGAACTTCAAAAGATAGCGAAGCTTTATACTTATTTCGAAAAAATCAACAAGTCGCATTTGCTTTTTGGATTAGATGTGAATAGTAAATTTGAATTGGAAGCAGGTTTAAAAGACGCGAATACATTAAAAATATTTAAAGATAATTTGGGTTTAAAAACTCAAGCATAAAATACACATTATGACCTATCAGGCAGACGAAAAAGGCTATTATGGCGAATTTGGCGGAGCTTATATCCCGGAAATGCTATACCCTAATGTAGAAGAATTAAGGCAGCAATATATACAGATAATGCAGGAGGAATCTTTTCAGAAAGAGTTTAAAGATCTTCTGAAAGATTATGTAGGCAGACCTACTCCATTGTATTTTGCTTCCAGATTAAGTGAGAAGTACAATACCAAGATCTATTTAAAACGTGAAGATCTTTGCCATACAGGAGCTCATAAGGTAAACAATACGATTGGGCAAATCTTAATGGCAAAACGTTTAGGCAAGAACAGAATTATTGCAGAGACCGGTGCAGGACAGCATGGCGTTGCTACTGCTACGGTTTGTGCCTTGATGGGAATCGAGTGCATTGTGTATATGGGCGAAATAGATATTGATCGCCAAGCTCCAAATGTTGCACGAATGAAACTTTTGGGCGCAACGGTAATTCCAGCAAAATCTGGAAGTAGAACCTTAAAAGATGCAACCAACGAAGCGATTCGAGATTGGATAAACAATCCCGTAGATACTCATTATATTATAGGATCTGTAGTAGGACCTCATCCTTATCCGGATATGGTGGCGCGTTTTCAAAGTGTGATCTCTGAGGAAATTAAATCTCAACTTCTAGAAAAAGAAGGAAGAGAAGTACCAGATTATGTGGTGGCTTGTGTTGGTGGAGGAAGTAATGCCGCTGGAATTTATTATCATTATTTGGACGATCCAAAAGTGGGAATCATCGCTGTAGAAGCTGCTGGAAAGGGAGTTCTTTCTGGTGAAAGTGCAGCAACCTCAGCTTTAGGAAAGGAAGGCATAATTCATGGAAGCAAAACACTATTAATGCAAACTCCAGACGGGCAGATCACCGAACCCTATTCAATTTCTGCTGGTTTAGATTATCCAGGGATCGGACCAATGCACGCAAATCTTTACAGAACTGGAAGAGCTGAATTTATATCAATTACCGATGAAGATGCAATGAAAGCCGGACAGGAATTAGCCAAATTAGAAGGTATTATTCCCGCCATTGAAACTTCTCATGCCTTAGCCATTTTTGAAGACCGCAAATTTAAGAAAGATGATATTGTGGTGGTAAATCTGTCTGGACGAGGCGATAAAGATCTTAGCACTTATATAGAATATTTTAATTTATAAAATCTTAAAATGAATAGAATCCAAGACAAATTACAAGAAGATAAAAAGCTTCTTTCCATATACTTTACAGCAGGTTATCCACAATTAAATGATACCGTTTCTATTTTAGAAGATCTTGAAAAGAACGGTGTAGATATGATAGAAATTGGATTGCCTTTTAGTGATCCTTTAGCAGATGGACCAACAATCCAAGAAAGCAGCACACAAGCTTTAAGAAATGGAATGACCACAGAGAAGTTATTTCTACAATTAAAAGATATTAGAAAAACTGTGAAGATCCCTTTGATCATCATGGGGTATTTTAATCCGATGCTTCAATACGGAGTAGAAGAATTTTGTAAAAAATGTGAAGAGATCGGGATCGATGGTTTAATAATTCCAGATCTACCTGTAGATGTATATTCAGATAAATATCAAGCTATTTTCGAAAAACATAATCTCATTAATGTGTTTCTAATAACTCCACAGACTTCAGTAGATCGAATTGAATTTATAGATTCTGTTTCTAACGGATTCATTTATATGGTAAGCAGCGCGAGTGTTACAGGAGCGACTTCAGGATTTGGAAGTGAAACAAAGCAATATTTCAAAAGAATTTCAGGAATGAATTTAAAGAATCCCCAGATCGTAGGTTTTGGAATTAGCGATAAGCAAAGCTTTAAAGAAGCTACCGAATATTCCAACGGAGCTATTATTGGGAGTGCCTTTATTAAGCAGCTTACAAAAAATGGAGTGGAATCGATTTCAGAATTTGTTAAAACAATTAGATAGCTTTAACCATAATGTAACAAGGCATTAATACTTTTTGTGATTGAATTGCTTTACATTTAATTGAATTTAAAATGAAATAATTATGGAAAAGAAGTTTGAAAGAAAAACCGAACAAACCAATCCTACCAATCCTACTGGTGATAGAAATCAAAAAACCAATAAGGTAGATATAGATGAAAAGACAATTAAAAAACAGCAAAACAAAAAATAATTATGGGTAGAGGAGATAAGAAAACAAAACGAGGGAAAATAGCTCTAGGAACAAGAGGAAGGTTGAGACCTAAAAGAGGAAAGTTTAAAACTAAACCTTCTACACTTGCAGATCAAGATAAAAAAGAGCTTAAATAACCTCGCTTAAAACTTATTTAGAAATACCCTTTATATTGAAGAATCCTGAAATCAATAGTATTGAATTCAGGATTCTTTGCTTTTTTCAACTTATAAGAATCCATACTTCCAATCGCCCTGTTGGCAGAACCTGAGGGCGCTGTTAAGGATACTGTGTTAATTAATCTTCCATCCAGCAAGAATTGATGCACTTTGGGTACTTCATTGGAAATAACTTTAAGTTTAATCCCTTCTCCCAGTTCTCTTAAATGTCTTCTAAAAAAATACTCCGTGCCATTCTTAGAATTTCCTCCAGTGAAAATTAAGGTTTCAATACTCGGATTTTTTCTAAGAATTTCTATGAGATTCCTTAATTCCACTTCTTGCATTCCTAGATCTGAAGCATCGACTTTATTTCTTCTGCTACTTTCCACAATATCACAAATACCAATTCCTCTTTTTTCTAGAAATTCTTTTCGCTGCTCTATCGCGGCTTCGGTATTCTCATATCTTAAGCTGAGATCGAACAATCTATCTAAGATTGGCCATAAAAAGCCTTCCCTGCTTCCGTAACAAAAATTTACATCATCGGGCTTTAGATCACCCATAGTAAATCTAGGTGGTGGCAGCGTGCCAACTATAAGCTTGGTGGCATTCTTTGGGATAAAAGGTTTATATGGATGCGTATGATGAAACATTCTTTTGATAATAATTTACTTCATTATCACTACCAGATCATCGGCAAAGACCATTCTTCCTTCCGACAGGATCACTTTATCTATTTCCCCGTCGGAATTTGCGGTAATTGTGGTTTCCATTTTCATAGCTTCAATAATAAAGAGAGGTTCATTTTTCTTTACTTTTTGACCTGCTTTGACTAATACCGAAGCTAAAGAACCTTGAAGCGGCGCTCCAATTTCATGATCGTTGGCTTTATCTTTTTTCTGATGAACAACTTTCTCTACTTTAATAGATTTAACCTGAATTTGAACTGCTCTGGTTTGCCCATTCACCTTAAAGAACACTTGCACCATCCCATCGCTATCTGCTTCCCCAATAGATAAGAGCTGAATTAAAAGGGTTTTTCCTTTATCCATTTCTACAATAATCTCCTCGTAGATTTCCATTCCGTAGAAGAAGTTCTTAGTAGGAATAGCTATTACATTTCCATGGTCTTTATGATGATTATAAGCATCTATAAACACCTTTGGATATAATTTATAGGACAAGAAATCTGTCATATTAAGCTCTCGGCCCATCCCATCTTTAAAGGTTTCTTTGAATTCTGCCAGTTCCTTATCAAAATCTATTGGTTCCAGATGTGCATTTGGTCTTTCTGTAAAAGGTTTTTCATCTTTCAGCACTAATTTCTGGATCTTCTCCGGAAATCCTCCAACCGGCTGCCCTAAGCTTCCTTTAAAGAAACTCTTTACAGATTCTGGAAAAGAAATATTTTCTCCATTTTCCAAAACATCATTGATAGATAAATTATTACTTACAAGATATTGCGCCATGTCTCCAACAACTTTAGAACTTGGCGTCACTTTTACGATATCGCCAAACAGCTCATTAACTTCAGCATACATTTTTGTGATCTCATGAAACCTGTTGCTAAGTCCAAGAGATTCTGCTTGTGGCTTCAAATTAGAATATTGTCCCCCTGGAATTTCATTTTTGTAAACATCTGCGGTTCCAGCCTTCAATCCACTTTCAAAAGGATAATAATAACTGCGAACGGCTTCCCAGTAATGAGAATATTCATTCAGTTTATCCATATCAAAATCGTTTGCACGAGTTTCGAATTTCATCATTTCTACAATGGAATTGAAATTTGGCTGAGATGTTAACCCAGATAAACCTCCAAGAGCTACATCTACCACATCAACCCCAGCTTCAATAGCTTTTAAATATGTGGCGGCCTGTATGGAAGAAGTATCATGAGTATGTAAGTGAATAGGAATATTGATCCTAGATTTTAATGCCGAGATCAATTCCTCTGCAGCATAAGGTTTTAATAGACCAGCCATATCCTTTATTCCCAGGATATGTGCTCCTGCATCTTCCATTTGTTTTGCCAACTGCACGTAATATTCTAAAGTGTATTTTGTCCTGTTAGGATCCAGAATATCACCCGTATAGCAGATGGATGCTTCAGCTAATCCTCCCGTATTCTTTCTTACATATTTAATACAAGGCTCAATAGATTTCATCCAGTTCAAGGAATCGAAGATCCTAAAAACATCCACTCCATTCTCCCAAGATTCTGTAACGAATTTTTCGATTAGGTTATCAGGATACGCAGTATATCCAACACCATTAGAACCTCTTAATAACATTTGTAATAGGACATTAGGCATTGCTTTTCTTAGCAATTGTAAACGTTCCCAAGGATTTTCCTTCAAGAAACGAAGGCATACATCGAAGGTCGCACCTCCCCATACTTCCATAGAAAAAATATTAGAGTGATTCTTAGCAAAACCTTCGGCAACTTTTATAAGATCATAGGTTCGCATCCTAGTAGCAAGCAAACTTTGATGCGCATCGCGCATGGTGGTATCTGTATAATGAACTTTATTCTGATGCCTTAACCAACGAGAGAATTTCTCTGGTCCCATTTCAGTAAGTAAATCTTTAGTTCCTTTGGGATATTCCCCGTATTCATCGAATTTGGGAACTTTTGGTATTAGAAATTTGGCTGTAGGATCTATGATCTTTACATCTGAATTTCCATTTATTGTAATATCTCCAAGAAAGCTCACAATTTTATTAGCACGATTTCTTGGTTCTTTAATATCAAAAAGACTTGGGTTTTTATTAATAAAATTCACCGTAACATTCCCTTCCCTAAAAGTAGAATGAGCGAGTATATTATCCAAAAACGCCATGTTTGTCTTTACTCCACGAATTCTGAATTCTGCCAATGCACGTCTCATTTTTCTGCAAGCGCCATCTAAAGTTCTACTGCTTGCAGATACTTTTACTAACATAGAATCGAAAAATGGCGAAATAGTTACACCTTGATAGACACTTCCGGCATCTAGGCGAATTCCGAATCCTGCTGCACTTCTATAGGTTGTGATAGTACCATAATCTGGTTTAAAATCGTTTTCTGGATCCTCGGTAGTAATTCTACATTGTAATGCGAAACCATTTGTTTTTAAATGCTCTTGCCCTTCGATGGTAATTTGCTCATCGGATAATTTATAACCGCCAGCAATAAAGATCTGTGTTTTCACCAGATCTATACCCGTAATCATTTCTGTAACCGTATGCTCCACCTGAATTCTTGGATTTACTTCTATAAAATAGATCTCACCATCTTCCACCAAAAATTCTACGGTCCCAATATTATTATAGTTCACCGCTTTACAAATTGCGATGGCATAATCATATAATTTATTTTTAGTTTCCAAACTCAAACCAAGAGAAGGAGCAAATTCTATCACTTTTTGATACCTGCGTTGTACAGAACAATCCCTCTCAAATAGATGGACAATGTTCCCATGATTATCTGCTACAATTTGAATCTCGATATGCTTTGGATTTTCAACGAATTTTTCGATAAATACAGTATCGTCTCCAAATGCATTTCCGGCTTCCCGTTTAGATTCTGGAAACGCTTTTTTTAATTCCTCTTCATTGCGAATTACCCTCATTCCACGTCCACCACCTCCTGAGGCGGCTTTCAACATTAGCGGATATCCAATTTCATTAGCTTGTTCAACAGCGATCTCTACAGAATCTAGAACTGCCACGTTGCTTCTAATAATAGGCACATTATTAGCAACTGCAACTTCCTTGGCTTTTACTTTATCTCCAAGAGATTTAAGCACCGATACCTTTGGACCAATAAAAATGATCCCATTCTCTTCACATTGCTTTGCGAATTCTGCATTTTCTGAAAGAAATCCGTAGCCAGGATGAATGGCATCTACATTATTTTTCTTAGCAACCTGAATGATCTTCTCAATATTCAAATAAGGTTTTAGAGGGTCATTATCTTCTCCTATTTGGTAGGACTCATCAGCTTTATAACGATGTAAAGAGTATCTATCTTCAAAAGTGTAGATACCAACTGTTTTTAATCCAATCTCGGTACATGCCCGAAAAATTCTGATGGCAATTTCTCCTCTATTTGCAACTAAAACCTTTTTGATCTTCATTTAGAAATCTTATTTATGATATGAATAACTATGATTTGAAAGTTATTAAATAAAATAGGTACACTACAAATTTTAGCAGAAATTACAAGTAATAATTAACAGAAAAAGCCACCAAACTGGTGGCTTTTTTTATATTCTAATAAATTAAGTGTTATTATTATTGAATTCTTATTTTGTTACCTCGTAAATACTAATTCTGATTTATTTTTAGTTTCGTTTTCACTGAATTTGTATCCGTCATAATCAAACCCCTTCATCTCTTCTACAGATTTTACTTCTTTATCTATTATAAATCGAACCATAGAGCCTCGGGCTTTTTTAGCGAAGAAGCTAACAATTTTGAGTTTTCCATTGTTGAAATCTTTAAATACCGGTGTGATCACATTGGCTTTTAGTTTTTTAGTATCTACCGCCTTAAAATATTCGTTGCTGGCAAGGTTGATAAAGAGATCATTTTTCTCCATTTCCTTATTTAAGGAATCGGTTACTTTCTTTTGCCAGATCTCATAAAGGTTCTTTTTAGAATACAAACCCACATTAGTACCCATCTCTAATCTATATGGTTGAATTAGATCTAAAGGTTTTAGCACTCCGTACAATCCGGAAAGGATTCGCAATTTATCTTGTAGCACATCTAACTTTTCTACAGGAATATTAAACGCGTCCAATCCAGTATAAACATCTCCATTAAAGGCATACATCGCAGGTCTGGAATTCTCTTTAGTATGTTCCTCCTGAAAATCTTTATATCTACCATAATTAAGATCGGCTAGTTTATCGCTTATATCCATGAGTTTCGCAACTTCATCCTTGGTCATGCGAGACATTTTACGATTGATCTTTATTGCGGTATCTAAATATTGAGGTTGAGTTCCTCTGGTGGTAGGCAATTTAGTTTCGAAATCCAGGCTTTTTGCTGGGGATAGAACAATTTTCATAAATAGCTGATGTTTTTAACAGGAAAAATAGAAGGTGTTTCCAGTATTATCTTCAAAAATAGCAATCTAAATGGGGATTTTAAAAGGTTGATCTAACTTCTTATCAATACGAGTATCAAAAGTTTTTATTCCCGCTATTGAGTTCATAAATTTTAAACTTGCCTTATTTTAGACCAAATATTTGTCGGTGTTAAGTTAATGATGAAGATAAAACTATGGTTTTGCGTGAGGGATTGAGGGCTTGTTGAAGCTCTCCCGATTTTTATCGGGAAGCGACTCCCGAAAGCCCGACCCCATTTTTAGGGGGTCGCGCCCTAAGAATCCATATAATCTTTCTGGTTGATAGAATACTTTCTCCATTTCTCGATACATTCTTGCATATCTGCCGGAACTTCTGAATCGAAACTCATCCATTCCTTGGTCTCGGGATGCACAAATCCCAAGGTTTTGGCATGTAACGCTTGCCTTGGTAAGATCTTGAAACAGTTATCTACAAATTGCTTGTATTTGCTAAAAGTGGTTCCCTTTAAAATTTTCTCGCCACCATATCGCTCATCATTAAATAAGGTATGGCCAATATGTTTCATGTGAACACGAATTTGATGTGTTCTACCGGTTTCCAACTTACAGGAAACTAAGGTTACATATCCAAGACGCTCCAGTACTTTGTAATGTGTTACAGCCGGCTTTCCTTGCTCATCCTGATCATCTACATAAACAGTATTCTGCAATCTATTTTTTGGATGTCGACCTATATTTCCTTCTATTCTTCCTTCCTCTTCCTCTACATTTCCCCAAACAATAGCGATATACTCTCTGGAACTAGTCTTTTTGAAGAATTGTTTTGATAGATGCGTCATTGCAGCTTCTGTCTTAGCAATTACCAATAATCCGCTGGTATCCTTATCTATCCTGTGCACCAATCCTGGACGTTCACTACTGTTATTAGGCAAATTGTCTATATGAAAGATAAGTGCATTGATAAGCGTACCGCTGTAATTCCCATGGCCAGGATGCACCACCATTCCTGCAGGCTTATTTATTACCATTAAAGAATTGTCTTCATAAACAATGTTTAATGGAATGTCTTCTGGGGTAAGTAGGAATTCATAAGGGGGATGCTCGAACATAACCTGCACTACATCTCCTGGTTTTACTTTATAGTTTGACTTAACAATTGCTCCATTCACATAGATGTTCCCATCTTTTGCTGCCTTCTGAATTTTACTTCTAGTGGCATTCTCAATGTAATTCATAAGGTATTTATCTACCCTAAGTGGCTGTTGACCTTTGTCTGCTGTAAATTTATGGTGTTCGTAAAGATCGTCGTCTTGAGTATCTTCTAGTTCTGGAACTATATTAGAATTCGTCATTATTTTCTGTTTCATTATCGGTCTCCCCTCCTTGTATACTATCATTTTCCTCCAGATCTCCGGTATATCTTCCGGAACCGTCCCCAAGAACAAGATCAATTTTGGCTGTTTTCATAAGTTCATCTCCTGGTTCTACCAGTTTCCCTTTATGTCTTAATTCTAATACGGCATCTTTTGCGATGTCTGGCTTGTAGGTTACAGATCCTATTTCAAATCCTAATGAGCGTAATGTAGGTTCTACCTGTCTTCTGGTTCTCCTTATTAGATCGGGGATCATAACATTGCCATATCCCGAAGGGTTTAAGGTGATATATATTTTTCTGTTTTCTTTTACAAATTTACCCGGTTGTGGCACTTGATCTATCACCGAATATTTTGGGTACTCAGGATTAAAATTAGCCGAATCCAAAATCTCATATCTTAGATCTAATTCATCTAAATTAAGCTCCACTCTATCTAAAGATAATTTAGCCAAGTCTGGAACTTTAATTCTTTCATCTTGATTTGTAGTGAAATCTAACCATTGCATTGTTAAAAAAGCTAGCACCACAAGTGCTACAATTGCTAAACCTATTTGAATTAAAAAGGTTTTACTGAAGATAAATCTAAGTAGGCTCATAAATTATTTTATAATAGGCAAAGATATAAAAACGCTGCGGTTTTGGTGGCACACAGTATTAGTCATATTTTTGTTAACGTAAATTAAAGGTGTTTATTTAATATGAAGAAAAGAATCGCCATTGCAATGGGAGGATATTCCAGCGAATATAGGATCTCGATTAACAGCGGAAACGTGGTTTATAAAAATTTAGACCGTTCCGTTTATGAACCCTATCGCGTTCATATAATGCAAAATGAATGGTTTGTGGTTGCAGATGATGACACCCCTTATCCCATTAATAAAAGCGATTTTACGGTTAAGATAGAAGGCAAAATTATCCAATTCGATTGCGTATTTAATACTATTCACGGAACTCCCGGCGAGAATGGACTTTTGCAGGCCTATTTAGATCTAGTGGGAATTCCACAAACTTCCTGCGGATTTTATCAGGCAGCGCTGACTTTTAATAAGCGTGATCTTATAAGTGTTTTAAAACCTTACGGAATTGATACCGCTGTGAATTACTTTCTTAATCAAGGTGATGAAGTGAATGTTGAAGAGATAGTAGAGAAAGTTGGTTTACCCTGTTTTGTAAAAGCTAATAAGGCTGGGAGTAGTTTTGGAATAACGAAAGTGAAGGCTGCTGAAGATCTGGAACAAGCAGTAAAGTTTGCTCTTAAAGAAGATGATGAAGTAATAATTGAATCGTTTTTAGATGGAACTGAAGTATCTGTTGGTGTAATACATTATAAAGGCGAAATTTTGGCCTTACCAGTAACTGAGATCGTTTCAGAAAATGAGTTTTTCGATTATGAAGCTAAATATTTAGGGAAATCTGAAGAGATTACCCCTGCTAGAATTTCTAATGAACAAACCGAAAAAGTGCAAGAGATCGCGAAGATGATCTATGCCAAATTAAAAATGAAAGGTTTCACAAGATCTGAATTTATTTTTCATAATAATGAACCTCATTTTATAGAGATGAATACCACACCTGGATTAAGTGAAGCCAGTATTTTGCCACAACAAGCAGAGAAAGCTGGAATTAGCTTGCTTCAACTTTTTGGAAGTGCAATAGATGCAGCCTTGAAATATTAGAATGTTAATGGAAATTGAATTTAGTTATCTTTAAGCATTCAGCATTAAAAGCAACAAAATGAAAAAAGCAGTTTTTCCAGGATCTTTTGACCCCATTACCCTAGGCCATGTAGATATAATAGAGCGCGCCTTACCTCTTTTTGATGAAATAATACTTGCAATTGGTATTAATGCCGATAAAAAATATATGTTCTCCTTGGAAGATCGGGTTTGTTTTTTAGAGGAAACATTTAAAGATGAAACGAAGATAAAAATAAAAACCTACGAAGGTTTGACGGTTGATTTTTGTAAAAAGGAAGATGCTGAGTTTATTCTAAGAGGCTTAAGGAATACTATAGACCTCGAATTTGAGAAAACCATTGGGCAAACTAACTTTAAAATGGAAGGAATAGAAACAGTTTTCTTGATCTCATCATCTGGGAAAGGTCACATTTCTTCTAGTGTGGTTCGTGATGTTCGAAAAAATGGTGGTGATTTCTCGTTTATGGTTCCAGAAGGGGTTAAATAGAGAGCTATTATCCTAAAATAATGATTCCTGAGCCTGTCCAAGGATCTCAATGAAACAATAAATCTGTTATTTAGATTTCTCCTTCATTGGAATGACAAAATATACACATCTGTCATCCTGAGCCTTTCGAAGGATCTCAATAAAGTAATATTTTCCTACAAAAGAGATTCCTCCTTTCGTTGGAATGACGAAATACACATATCTCGTTTCGAGCGGAGTCGAGAAATAATATTTTTAGTTAATAAACCTTTAAAACTGATAATTCAACCCAGCGCCTACAAAATAATTTCTAGGATTCCCTGGATAATAATATCTGGGAGCAGCTCCACCAAAACCTACTGCATTTGGTAATACGCTAGAAGCATATTTTTCATCTAACAAATTGTTTATCCCACCAGAAATATTGGCTTCAAATTTATTGAATAGACTAAAATCATATCTGGCTTTTATATCCACAACTTGATAATCTTCAGTGTTTAGAGAATTAGCATCATTTAAGAATATTTCACCAACTGATAGCCAATTAGCATAAAGGGAGAGATTTTTGTCATACTGAATTTCGAAACCGCTATTTATAGTGCTTTTAGGAACACCAGGTAATTTATTTCCGCTATAGTTAGTATCCCTATTGGTAAATTCTTCAAACTCAAAATAGTTAAAAGATGAATTAAAATAGGGTTGAATTCTAATTTTAGAACTCAGATCAAGATTGTATTTCAAACCAAGTTCAACTCCATTATGATTAGAACTTCCAGCATTAATACCAACATATTGGTCTTCAGAAATTCGTTGTGCAACCAATAAATTCTTGATCTGAATGGAATATAATGCTACTTCTGTATGAAGGGTATTATGTAACCAATTTCCCTTAAATCCGATCTCATAGTTTACACCTTGTTCGGTTTTTAAATTGGTATTTATCAGGCCTTCAGGAGTTAGGGTTTCTTCTACCGTTGGAATGGAAAATCCATGACTCAGTGATGCGTAAATATTTCTACCTGAAGCCAACTCATAAGAAATTCCAAGTCTTGGAGAAAATACGGACTCGAAGCGGTAATCTCCTGTTTGGTCAATTTCATCCTGTTGAAATTGATCTTTCAAACTATATTTTGTAGAATTCAAATTGAAACCTGTTTCTATATTCAGTTTTTCACTAAGCTGAATATTTAATTGAGAAAAAAAGTTGGCGTAATTTCTTTCTTGGTCATTAATGCTTAAACTAAGCCCTTGAACACTTCCTTGTCCTTCAAAATCTTTATACAAATTTTCGAAAGTTTGAATTGAATACCATTCCTTATAATATTCTGCACCAAAACTGAGTTGCGAATTCTTTTCAAAAATTGACAGATCTAAGTTAAACTTTGTTTTTGCACCGGTTGCAGTTCTATCTTCTTTTAAAATATTGAAAGGCCTTGGTTCATATCCATCTCGAAAATTCACATACAAACTGGTCTGATTGCTAAAATTTTCTGAGATGTTATGCAAGTAGGAAATTCCAAAGAGTCCTTTTTCATAAGATTCATATCCTTTGGATTGTTTCCAAGTGAAAGCAGCAGATGTTGGATCGTTCAAATAAGTTTCCTCATTTATCGAGCTTGGTATAAAAGCCTTTAGCTTTGTGTAATTAGCTAAAATTGAAAGTTTGTTTTTGTTATTCGTGAAAATACTCGCATTCACTAAGGCAGATTGTCTTTTATAAGCGCCATTTTCTCTATAGCCATCACTCTCCAGATCGCTGAAATTTGTAAAGACGGAAGTTTTTTCAGTACCGTGAGATGCAGAAATAGTTTTTTTTACTGTTTGGAAGCTACCGTATTGAGTAGAAACACCAAGCTCACTTTTGTTTACTTCCGCTTCTTTACCAAATATATTAATAACGCCACCTAATCCTGCTCCAAAAATACTAGACGCAGGTCCCTTGATAATTTCAATTTTAGAAATGGATTCAGAATCAAGATCATCTAAGGTGAGTTCTCCTTCCCCTGTAGTTAGAGGAATTCCGTTAAAATATGCCTGTATTCTGTTTGTGCTATATTGAGATAGAGCCCCAATGCCGCGAATATTTAATTTAGTAGTATTCAGAGCGCCTTGATTTACATAGATCCCGGGCACGGTATTGAAAACCTGAGCGAAATTAGAGTTGTCGCTTTTCAAAAGATCTTTACTTGTTAGAACACTTATTGCTGTTGGTATTCGCTGTAATGTCTTCGGAATTAAAGTTCCATTTATAAGCACTTCAGAAAGAACCTCTGTAGATTTATATAGAGAAAAATCCAACTTAGAATTGGCATTAGTTATTCGAAATGTTTGGCTAGAATAATTTAAAGCTGAAATTTGTAAACTAGCCGGAAACAATAAACCAGAAATTTCGAAATTCCCTTGTCTATCCGAAAAAACAACAACTTCAGAAGCTAGATCAAAAATCTTAACGTTTTCGATAGGTTCTAAAGTTGTGGCATCAAATATATTTCCCTGAATTTGTTGTGCTGAGCTATTGGTAATACAGCAAATAAAAAATAAAGCAAAGAGTAACTTCTTCAATATTTTAATTTTATTCAACAGAAACTTTCCAGATAACATTAGAATCGTCATCATTAACCAATAACGAACCATCAGGCAAAGTAGTAACACCCACTGGTCTTCCATACACTTCTCCTGCTTCTTCATTTGCAATAAATCCTGTTAAGAAGTCTTCCGGTGCTTGTGGTTCTCCATTTAAAAATGGTACAAATAACACTTTATATCCTGATAATGGATCACGATTCCAAGAACCGTGTTGACCCACAAAAGCACCATTCTTGTATTTTTCCGGAAATGCATCATTCGTATAAAAAGTAAATCCTAGCGACGCGGTATGAGGACCAACAGATACATCTGGAATAATTGCTTTTTCAACAAGATCATTATGTGGAACATCTTCCCATCTTGGATCTTTTATCTGTCCGAAATACGAATAAGGCCAACCATACCAACCACCTTCTTTCACACTTGTAATATAATCTGGCACCAGGTTATTCCCCAACTTATCTCTTTCATTCACTGCAGTCCATAATTCACCGGTTATAGGATTCCAGTCCATACCAACCGGGTTTCTTAATCCGCTAGCATAAATTTTCTCATTTGCTCCATCAGGATCAATTTCTAAAATCCCGGCTCTTCTTAATTCCTTATCCATTCCATATTCCCCAACATTACTTGCAGATCCTACTGAAATATAAATTTTACTTCCATCTTTAGAAGCAATTAAATTACGTGTCCAGTGATTATTATATCCTCCAGCTGGAAGCTCAACAATTTTCTCACCAACTCCAGAAAGTTCAAGATCACCTTCGGAATATGGATATCTATATAACCCATCCGTATTTCCTATGTAGAAATAATTACCTAATACAAGCATCCCAAATGGTTGATTTAGGTCGGCCTTAAAAACTCCTCTATGTTCCACTACACCGTCAAAATCTAGATCTCTTATTATGGTAATTCTATTTGCACTATTTCGGGTATTAGATTCTACCACAAAAACATCATTATTAGGAGCAACATAAGTCCATCGCGGATGTTGAAATCCATCTGCGAATTTTTCAACTTTAAAACCCTCCGGAGCTTTTGGCTTTTCACCCTGTTTCCAACCTACAACTTTGCTAACTTTTTGAATTGATTTAGAATGAAAAGGAGCAGGAAGTACAAGAGTTCCAACCGTAGTTTCCACCGTATTTGAAGAGCGTTTAGAAAATTCTTGTTTTTCTTGCTCATTAAACTCTTTCACGCTTTTAGTTTGAGCACAAGAAACCAAAGTTGCACTAAGGAAGAATCCTAATAAAATATTTTTCATGCTGATAATTTATTTTTTTTTAAAAATAGCCTTTAAAGTCTCCCAAATAAAATTTTATAAAGGGATTAGGTTTACTTTAACTAACTTAAATAGCAATGCATTATATAATAGTTTTGGCAGCTATTTCAGTTTTACCTAAGTTTATAGCATAAATAGGATTATTCCTTATGAAGAGAATTTTAATAGCATCCCTAATTGCGTGTTTATTTATATCCTGTGATCTATCTAAATACAAGCTGATAAAAGAATATAATTTTGAAACCGTCTTCGAAAAATCCGGTGGGAAACAAACTCCAACATACCCGGAAGTAATAGATTATTACAAGGAATTGAACGATGCCTTTACAACTATAGATCTACAGGAATTTGGTAAGACCGATAGCGGAGAGCCTTTATATCTTGCAATCTTTAGCCCTTCAGAAAATTTTAATCTCGATGAAATAAGAGAGAATTACACAATTATTTTAATAAATAATGGAATACATCCTGGAGAAAGCGATGGAATAGATGCCACCATGATGCTTTTTAGGGATCTGGCACAAGATTCTATTACCGTTCCTAAAAACACTATTATTGCCACAATTCCAGTTTATAATATTGGAGGATCTTTAAATAGAAATACTGCAACCAGAACCAATCAAAACGGTCCTGAAGAGTATGGATTTAGAGGAAACGCAAGAAACTATGATCTTAATAGAGATTTTATAAAAGCCGACACCAAAAATACCAGATCTTTTTATGAGATCTTTCAAAAGGTAAAACCAGACATTTTTGTAGATACACATGTTAGCAATGGAGCAGACTATCAATATACCTTAACCCATCTTTTTACACAGCATGATAAACTTGGAGGAGAATTGGGAGCTTATATTCAGGAAAAAATGTTGCCAGCATTAGAGACTTCGCTTTGGGAAAATGAATGGGATATTACTCCTTATGTGAATGTACATAACAATGTTCCAGAAAATGGATTTACTCAATTTTTAGATTCACCCAGATATTCTACAGGATATACCACTTTATGGAACACCTTAGGACTTATGATTGAAACCCATATGCTAAAACCTTATAAAAAACGTGTTCTAGGAACCTATAGAACGCTTCAATCTATTATTGAAATTGCGGAAAGAGATCGTCAAAAGATCAAGGATCTTAGAGCTAGAGCTCAAAGGAAGTATTTAACAGAACGTTTCTATCCAGTGAATTTTAAGGTTGATAGTAGTAAAGTTTCAAAATTACAATTTAAGG
Organism: Flavobacteriales bacterium; assembly: GCA_038233835.1. Taxonomy (GTDB): domain Bacteria; phylum Bacteroidota; class Bacteroidia; order Flavobacteriales; family Flavobacteriaceae; genus Gillisia. Next base: position 16,579 of record JBBSVD010000007.1, read on the forward strand.
GTTATGAAGCCGAGAACATTCCTAGTGAGATCACCGGAAGTTCAAGATTAAAATATGACAGATCCAAGCCCTTTACCCAAGAAGTAGATTATTATAATAACTTTAATTCAGAAGATAAAATAGAGATCCCGAGAGCTTATGTAATCCCGCAAGGATGGTGGAACGTAATAGATCTTTTAAAAGCAAATAATGTAGAAATGAGCGCGTTTAGACAGGACACTACTCTTGCTGTAGAAGTATATCATATTGAAGATTACGATACATCCCCTAGCGCTTATGAGGGGCATTATCCTCATTCCAACACAAAGGTTAGCAAAACCCTAGATAGCATTTCCTTTAGAAAAGGAGATTTGTATATCAAGAGTTTTCAGCCTGCTGTTAGGTATCTTTTGGAAACTTTAGAACCAACCACAACAGATTCGTTTTTCAACTGGAACTTTTTCGATACCATTTTAGAACAAAAAGAAGGTTTTTCTCCTTATGTCTTCGAAGATATAGCAAAAGATCTACTAGAAAATGTACCTGCATTGAAAGAAGAATTTATGGCAAAGAAAAAATCTGATAATGAATTCTCTAAAAATTGGTATGCACAACTGGAGTGGTTACATAAGAAATCTGAACATATGGAAACCGCTTATCTACGTTACCCTGTCTTTAGGGTGAGTCGTTAAATACTCCTTTGGAAATAACAATTTAATGTTTGCGTAAGATTTGGTTAAAGCTTTTTGAGACTTGGCAAAATTCTTCCATTTGGCTTTCTTAATACCTTCAGAATGTTCCGGTACCAATTCTCCTTTAAAAGTAGTTTTCATCTCATACCAATGAGTAACCTTCAATCTATATTTATCCTTGCGTTTAAATATATGATAGGTCTTGCTCATAAACCTCACAATCTCCAGATCTTGAACTCCAGTCTCCTCCATCACCTCTCTAATAGCAGACTCTTCAAGACCTTCATTCTTTTCTGTCCTACCCTTTGGCAAGTCCCATCGCTTATTTCTGTAAATAAAAAGAATTTCCTTATCCTCATTAAAAACCATTCCCCCAGCTGCAGTAACCACACGAAGTTTCTTTAGCAAATGCTTTAAAAGTTTTTCTTCTTTTTCATGATAAAGATTTACATATAACAATTCTCCATCGATTATTTGCTGAATTATTTTCTTCAGCTTCACAGTCTTAATTGGGAATGCGCTGTAATTTTCGCCTATTTCTTTCTTAGTTGAAAGAATAATAGGGATATCATTTACAAAAACTTTATACATTTGCATTATGATTTTAAATAAAGAAACAGCAATAAAAACTGCTGAATTGCTTCTGCAAATTAAAGCAATTAAATTAGAACCACAACAACCTTTCACTTGGGCAAGTGGATGGAAATCTCCTATTTATTGTGATAATAGGATAATCCTTTCTTATCCAACTATTAGAAATTATATTCGGGAAGAATTTGCCAAACAGATCGAAGATCTATATGGTAAGCCCGATGTAATAGCAGGCGTTGCTACAGGAGCTATAGGAATAGGTATGCTGGTAGCAGAGTATATGAATTTACCTTTTGTATATGTTCGCCCAGAAGCTAAAGGTCACGGTAGGAAGAATCAAATTGAAGGTCAGTTAGAAAGTGGTCAAACCGTAGTTGTAATAGAAGACCTTATAAGCACTGGAAATAGCAGTTTAAATGCTGTTAAAGCGCTGAAGGAAGCTAATTTAACTATCAAAGGTCTACTTGCAATATTCACTTATGGATTTGATGTTGCTGAAGAAAATTTCAAAAAAGAAAATGTAGAATTGCATACGCTTGGCAATTATGAATTTCTAATTGAAACTGCCTTAAAAACCAATTATATTACCACCGCAGAAGCAGAAACATTAAAAACCTGGAGACAAGATCCCAGCAAATGGAACCAATAGTATGAATTTAGAAAGTCCAAAAGTAACAACCAGTAAAAGTCAACAAGACCTATATAATTTTTTAACTAAGGTTGAGAATTATGAGCAATTGATGCCAGATAGTATAGAAAAATTTCAAGTTACGGCACCAGACACCTTTTTATTTAGCTTAAAAGGAATGCCGGAAATTGAACTAGCCATTACAGAAACGATAGAACCAGACCTAGTGATTTTGGGATCTACCTCAGATAAACTCAACTTCGCTCTAAATATTATTATTGAAGCTAATGGAGATAACAGTGATGCACAAATGTTATTCGACGGAAAATTTAACGCTATGATGTCCATGATGGTAAAAAGCCCATTAAAGAAATTTATAACCAAACTTAGCGAAAACATAGCTAAACTTTAGAAAAGCAGCTTAAGCTCTTTAAGATCAAAAATTCGAATTTCTTCATCTTCAATTTGCAATTTTAAAAGACCTGAAGGAGTAACACCCAAAATTACAGCAGTAAGTAAGCTTCCATCCTTCAACTGAAAGGTGGAAGCTTTATCTTTTCGGAATAAAGTACTTTCATATCTCTTCAAGATATCTGTAAAGAACAATGCATTCTTAGGAAGTATCATCTCTTCAAGTTTAATTAGAATTACTCCAAGAACTTCTTCTGTAGAATAAACTATTCCAGTAAGGTTCTTTAGAGATGATGCCTTTGGTAGATTAGGGAAATGAAATTGATTTACATTGAGCCCAATTCCAATTATAGCAGCAGCTATTTTATTGTTAGAAATGATGTTTTCTATAAGCACGCCACCAATCTTATAATTTTCTGCCATTATGTCGTTTGGCCATTTCAGCTTTAAATTGTTAATTTTTAATGCTTTTAAGGCCAAAAGAATTTGCAATCCGACTCCTGCACTAATTAAAAACTGATCTGAAATTGCAACTTGTGGCAAAGGAAATACAAGGCTAAAAGTGAGGTTTTCTCCCGTATTAGAAACCCATGTTGCACCACGTTGCCCACGCCCCTTTGTCTGGTGGTTTGTAAGAATACAAACAGGCTCAGAATTCTTATTGGATTGAAACCATTCTCTGGCTAGTGTATTTGTAGACTCGGTGGCATTAACTTTGATTATACGCATATATATAATTGGACTTAGGAATGGTGTTAAATGTTTGTAATAACAGACCATGAAAAAGACTAAAAAGTAATAACTTTGCGTAAAGAAATAAATTTAATGGCAAAAAAAGAAACGAACAACGATCAACTTATTGCTCATATCATAAAAGGAATTGAAGAAGTTAAAGGAAATGATATAGATATCCTTGACTTAAGGGAAATTGAAAACACAGTTTGTGATTATTTCGTTATCTGTAATGGTACTTCAAATACTCAGGTAAACGCCATTGTAAACTCCGTACAAAAAATTGTAAGTAAAGCTTTAAAAGATAAGCCATGGCATATTGAAGGTAGCGACAATGCCGAATGGGTACTTATGGATTATGTGAACGTAGTAGTTCATGTATTCCAAAAACACATCAGGGAATATTACGATATAGAAAGTTTGTGGGGAGATGCAAAAATTACCTCCATCGAAACAAAGTATTAAAAACTAATTAAAGAAGAATGGCTAAACAGCAACCAAATAAAAAAATAGAACCTAAGAAACCAAAATTCAGTGCATACTGGATCTATGGCGCTATTATCATAATATTTTTAGGTATCAATTTTTTTGGAGGATCAGGTTTCAATGAACCGGCGAAGACAAATCCGGCAGAATTTGAATCTTACCTGAAAGATGGAGATGTAAAAAAGGTAGTAATTGTAAATAGAAATCAGGCTAAAGTTTATCTAACAGATGAAGCCAAGGCCAAGGATATTCACAAAAAGAGCGGCGACGAAGAAATTTTTGCTACCGGAGATAGTCCAGATTACAGTTTTGAATTTGGAGATCTTCAAAATTTTGAAAACAAGATACAAGAGGTTAAAGCTGAATACAATTTAGATACTTTTGTTACTTACAATACAGAATCTAATGTGCTAGGAGAGATCATTCTAACCTTATTACCTTTTGTTTTAATTATAGGGATCTGGATCTTTATAATGCGTAAAATGAGCTCTGGTGGTGGAGGTGGTCCTGGAGGACAGATCTTCAATATTGGAAAATCTAAAGCAAAATTATTCGATCAGAATACCGATGTTAAGACTTCTTTTAAAGATGTTGCTGGATTGGAAGGCGCAAAAGAAGAGATTCAGGAAATTGTAGATTTTCTAAAAACTCCAGAAAAATATACCTCCCTTGGAGGTAAGATACCTAAAGGTGCACTTTTAGTAGGACCTCCGGGAACGGGTAAAACATTATTAGCAAAGGCAGTAGCTGGAGAAGCAAAAGTTCCATTTTTCTCACTATCTGGGTCAGATTTCGTAGAGATGTTTGTTGGAGTTGGAGCATCGAGAGTTCGAGATCTATTTAAACAAGCTAAAGAAAAATCACCTTCTATAATTTTCATTGATGAAATTGATGCTATTGGAAGAGCCAGAGGAAAAAATAATTTCTCAGGATCCAATGATGAGCGAGAAAACACCTTGAACCAGTTATTAACTGAAATGGATGGTTTTGGAACCAATACAAATGTTATTGTTATTGCTGCAACCAACCGTGCAGACGTGTTGGATAAGGCATTGATGAGAGCGGGTAGATTTGATAGACAGATCTTTGTAGATCTTCCGGATGTTAGAGAACGTAGAGAGATTTTTGAAGTGCATTTACGTCCTATAAAAAAGGTAGCAGAAGAGTTGGACATTGAATTCTTAGCGAGACAAACTCCTGGTTTCTCTGGAGCAGATATTGCAAACGTATGTAATGAAGCAGCATTAATTGCAGCACGTAAAGGAAATAAAGCAGTAGGTAAACAAGATTTTCTAGATGCTGTAGATAGAATAGTTGGTGGTCTTGAAAAGAAAAATAAGATTATTACTCCAGATGAAAAGAAAGCAATTGCTTATCACGAAGCTGGACACGCAACTGCAAGCTGGATGCTAGAACACGCAGCGCCACTTGTAAAGGTTACTATTGTCCCTAGAGGACAATCTTTAGGAGCTGCTTGGTATTTACCAGAAGAGCGCTTAATAGTTCATCCAGAGCAAATGTTAGATGAAATGTGTGCCGCATTAGGAGGAAGAGCTGCAGAAAAGGTTATATTTAATAGAATTTCTACTGGCGCTTTAAGCGATCTCGAGAAAGTAACCAAACAAGCGAGAGCTATGGTAACTATCTATGGATTAAATGAAAAATTAGGAAATCTAACTTTTTATGATTCGTCAGGACAAAGTGAATATAATTTCACAAAGCCTTATAGTGAGAAAACGTCTGAACTTATAGATAAAGAGATCTCTAACTTGATTGAAACTCAATACCAAAGAGCTATAGATCTTTTAGAAGCTAATAAAGACAAGCTTTCTCAATTAGCAGATATTCTTTTAGAAAAAGAAGTGATCTTTAAAGATGACCTTCAAAAAATATTTGGAAACAGACCTTTTGCTGAAAAAGAACAAGTTCCTTTGATCGCTAAAAAAGCTGATGTAAAGGATACTTCTTCTGAAGACAGTGAAATAGAAGAAGAATCTCCTGCAAATAATTAATTTAATTATCCTTTATAAAAAATCTTAATTTATCCTAGTGTTAAATTAAGATTTTTTACCTTTGGATTAAAGGTGCTATAAAACCCCCTAAATCTCAATATGAGTCTATTTAGAAAATTTTTAAACCCTAAATCTAAATCAGACAAAGGTCAGGATAACTCAGATAAATCTGACCGAGGCAAATACATGCCTGATGTAAAGCTACCTACAGATGAGCGCTTCATGCTCAATTTCAAAAATAATGGCGGTAAGTTTCTATACTGTGAAAATGAGAAAGAAGTTATAGAAGCTTTCGATAATATACTTCTGGAGAATGATTGGTATGAAAAACCTACTTGTTGCTTCGATCCTAACCTTAAAAACAAATTCGATAAATTCAATTTAGAGTTTAATAAATCTGGAGATGCTGCTTTTTTCCTTTCTACTTGTGAATATTTAATTGCAAATGATGGATCTATCTTAATTTCATCCAATCAGATTAAGGAAAAGCGATTTAATGAATTGCCTTCAAATTTTATAATTCTTGCCTCAACTAGTCAGCTAGTAGACACAATAGGCGAAGGTCTACGAGGGATTAAATTCAATAATAAAGAACGTATACCGTCCAACATTACAACTATAAAAAGTTTCGAAACCCAAAAAGAAGGTAATTTTATGAGTTATGGAAGTAGCACAAAAAACCTATATTTGCTGCTTCTGGAAGATTTATAAAATATGAGGGAAACTATTATTAGGGCAATATCTGGATTACTATATGTTTCCATTTTGGTGGTTTCTATACTTTCCTCAGAATTATTCTTCATTTGCCTTTTCTTCCTTATTGGTTTTGTTTGTTTGCTAGAACTTGAGAAATTATTAAGATTAAAAAGTTACTCCCTTTACGTTGTACATATATTATTCTTTTATTTTTTCAGCTATTTAAAATTCAACGCCAATGCTACCCTTTTACTATTAATGATCACGATTTTCGTGAATTTATTTTTAATAAAAGACCTTATATTCATTAGAACAATTCCGGTCTTTGAGAAGAAAAAGTATATTATACTCATCTTTTACCTTATATCCTCTATTATTTTTCTTACGCTTATTCCAACCTATTCCGGAACTTTTAATCCGGAATTGATCGTTGGAGTGTTTGTTTTGATCTGGACAAACGACACATTTGCCTATTTAGTCGGAAAGAATTTCGGTAAAACTAAGTTGTACGAAAAGATCTCTCCAAACAAAACTATTGAAGGTTTCGCAGGTGGTATGGTGTTTAGTTGCCTAGCTGGATATTTTCTTTTTAGTTACACACATCATCTGAATGTGGAATTTTGGTTGGGATTAGCTATAATATTGAGTATTTTTGGAACGTTGGGTGATTTAATTCAATCCAAGTTTAAAAGACAAGCTGGTGTTAAAGATAGCGGAAAACTTATGCCAGGACATGGTGGGCTTTTCGATAGGTTAGATAGTATCATTTTTTCCAGTCCATTTGTTTATGCTTACTTATTGATAATAAATTATGTTTCATAAAGAAGGTTACAAAATAATGACTTTTACCGCAATTCTATTAATTGCGCTAAACACGGTATCTTACATCTATATAAATACTTATTGGATAAAATTTTCCATACTTGCATTAAGTATTTTATTCTTTTTGCTTATAATTCAGTTTTTCAGAAATCCAAAAAGACCAACACAGCATAGTGACTCTAATGTAGTATCACCCGTAGATGGAAAAGTAGTTGTGATTGAAGAGGTATTTGAAAAGGAATATTTTAAAGATAAAAGATTACAGGTTTCAATATTCATGTCACCAATCAACGTCCATGTTACGCGTCACCCAGTTGGAGGATTAGTGAAATTTAGCAAATATCATCCAGGAAAATTTTTAGTAGCATGGCATCCCAAATCCAGTGAAGAAAATGAGCGAACCACTGTTGTTGTAGAAAACAAAGTGGCTGGAGAAGTGCTTTACAGGCAAATCGCCGGTGCTTTAGCAAAGCGTATTGTAAATTATGCTGTAGAAGGCGAAGAAGTTTTACAAGGTAGCGATAGTGGGTTTATAAAGTTTGGATCTAGAGTTGATGTTTTCTTACCTATTGAAACAAAGATCAATGTTAATTTAAATGACAAAGTTAAAGGTGGAGTAAGTGTTATTGCCCATGTGAACGATGAGAATTAAAATGACAGAAGCTTCCAATCAAAAGTTTAAGAAGGCATATGAAATGGCTAGCTCAACCAGTTTAAAATTTCCGCCAGATATCATGCTTCATTTTTACGCATATTACAAACGCGCTACTACCTATAATGGCTTTTATGCTGCATCCCAAAATGATGATGTACGTAGTGGTTTTAAAGCTAATGCCTTATTACAAGTAGAAAAGATGTCTCAGAAAGAGGCAAAACACCGATATATTGAAATGGTAGAAAAACACATTGGGCAAATATAATTACTTGCCTAAAACTTCCATTTTTTAAATACCTCTTGTTATTTTAAACCGGTCAAACTAGTTTTTAACATCTGAATTTTTGCTTCTGCGTCTGCTCGTTTTGATTTTTCCATAGCAATAACATTATCCGGTGCATTACTAACAAAGCGTTCATTAGAAAGCTTCTTCTGAACAGATTTTAAAAATCCTTCAGTATATTTTAGCTCGTCCTGAATCTTTAATTTTTCAGCTTCAACATCAATAGCTCCTTCTATAGGAATGAAGTATTCATTAGATCTTACTCTGAAGGAAAGTGATCCTTCCACTTGATTCTTCACATATTCCAGACTTGAAATATTTCCAAGTTTCATAATAACATCATTAAAAGTATCTGAAGCATTATCGCTATTCAAAATTTGAAGCGCGATCTTATCTTTGAAAGAAATATTCTTGGCTTTTCTAATATTTCTAATTCCAGAGATCACTTCAGAAGCAATATTAAATTCAGAGATTATTGTTGAATCCACGTTTGCAAATTCTGGCCATTTTGCAATGATTAAAGCTTCTTCCTTATTTCTCGCAGAAAGATCTTGCCAGATTTCCTCAGAGATAAAAGGCACAAATGGATGAAGAATCTTTAAATTGTTTTCCAGGATACCAATCACCTCATTATAGGTTTTCTCATCTATTGCTTCACCAAAATTAGGCTTCACCATCTCCAAGAACCAAGAACAATAATCGTCCCAAATAAGCTTATACGTTGCCATTAACGCATCACTCATTCTGTATTTAGAATAATGATCTTCTATCTCTAATAATGACTGCTGAAACTTAGCTTTGTACCAAGATATTGCTGTTTCAGATGATTGAGGTTGCCTAATTGAGGAGTCTACCTCCCAACTTTTAATCAACTTGTAGGAGTTCCAAATCTTATTTATAAAGCCGCTTCCCTGCTTACAGAGATCTTCATCGAACATGAGATCATTTCCTGCAGGAGAGCTTAACAACATCCCTACCCGCACTCCATCTGCTCCGTACTCATTAATCAACTTTATAGGATCTGGAGAATTACCTAGAGATTTAGACATTTTACGTCTTTGCTTATCTCTTACAATCCCAGTTAGATATACATTAGTGAAAGGTTTTTCTCCTCTATATTCATAACCAGCAATCATCATTCTAGCCACCCAGAAAAACAAAATTTCTGGAGCTGTAACCAGATCATTGGTTGGATAGTAATAATTTATTTCGTCATTGTCCGGCTCTAAAATTCCGTTGAAAACACTCATTGGCCATAACCAAGAAGAAAACCAGGTATCTAAAGCATCGGAATCTTGAGTAAGATCTGTAAGTTTCATCTCCTTTTTACCAGTTCTTTCTTTTGCCTTTTGTAATGCCTCTTCAATAGTTTCGGCTATTACAAATTCTTCCTTTCCATTTCCGTAGTAATAGGCAGGAATCTGTTGTCCCCACCATAACTGTCGGGAAATATTCCAATCTCTAACATTCTCCATCCAGTGTTTGTAGGTATTTACAAACTTATCCGGAACAAGATTCACATCTTTATTAAGCACCGCATCCAAAGCTGGTTGCGCCAATTCTTTCATTTTTAAAAACCACTGATCGCTCAACTTAGGCTCTATTACAGCACCTGTACGTTCACTAGTCCCAACGTTGTTGATGTGAGTTTCTGTTTTTATAAGAACTCCTAATTCTTCCAGTTCTTTTACGATCTCTTTTCTTGCTACAAATCTATTTTTTCCTTCATAATGCATTCCATAAGAGTTGAGGGAAGCATCATCATTAAATATATCTATAACCTTTAGATTGTGTCTTTCTCCAATCTCCTTATCATTTATATCGTGCGCAGGAGTCACCTTCAAACAACCTGTTCCAAATTCCATATCCACGTAATCATCTTCAATAATCGGGATCACTCTATTGGCCAAAGGAACGATTGCCTTCTTTCCTTTTAAATGACTAAAACGCTCATCATTAGGATTTATACAAATTGCAGCATCTCCTAATATTGTTTCGGGACGAGTGGTGGCAATTGTTACCACCTCATCACTGTTTTCAATCTTATAATTTATATAATACAAATTCCCCTGTTTTTCCTGATAAATTACCTCTTCATCAGATAGGGTAGTTTTAGCTTCAGGATCCCAGTTCACCATTCTATAACCTCTGTAGATCAATCCTTTTTCATATAGATCTACAAAAACCTTTATTACCGAAGCAGACATCTTGTCGTCCATTGTGAACTTTGTACGTTCCCAATCACAAGAAGCTCCTAGTTTTTTAAGCTGCTCTAAAATTATTCCTCCATGTTTATGTGTCCAATCCCAAGCATGTCCCAAAAATTCATCACGGCTAAGGTCACTTTTATTGATACCTTCCTCTTTTAGTTTAGCCACAACCTTTGCTTCTGTAGCAATAGATGCATGATCTGTACCCGGAACCCAGCACGCATTAAAACCATTTAACCGTGCTCTTCTTATAAGAACATCCTGAATTGTATTGTTAAGCATATGCCCCATGTGCAGTACTCCCGTAACGTTTGGAGGTGGAATAACAATGGTATATGGAGTTCTTTCATCTACTTCAGAATGAAAATAATCTTGCTCCATCCAGTAGTTGTACCATTTTTCTTCTACCTTTTGAGAATCGTATTTCTGGGATGCGGACATAATTGGTCTAATTTTTGAAAATATGTGCAAAAGTACTTATAAGTTGAAGATTATAAAAGTAGTTGTTTTCCTTATATCCGATATGAGTTTATTTAAAACTACTTACCTTTACTTATACAAAACAGAAAATTATGAAAACTATTTTATCAATATTCGTATTAATGTTTGTTGCGGTTTCCAACTCTTTCGCTCAAAGCACTGCTAAATTTGAATTTAAAGCTGAAGTTATTGACTACGGAGATATTGCAAAAGGAAGTGATGGCGTTAGAACCTTTCAATTTAAAAACGTGGGAGCAGAACCTTTAATTATAGAAAATGTATATTCCAGCTGTGGATGTACAGTACCTACTTGGACCAAGGCCGCGGTGGCCCCGGGAAAATCTGGAGAGATTCAGGTAAAATATGATACTAGCAGAATTGGCCCTATAAGAAGAACGATCACCATCTATTCTAACACCGATGAGCCTGTGAGAGCTGTAAAAATAAAAGGAAGGGTTTTAGATCCTGACGAAAAATCTTAAATAATAAACTCTCGAAATATCGGGAGTTTTTTTTATAATACCTTTTTGAGTTTGAACTGAATATTTAAAATAACTCCTTTTCTATTCACTTTTAATCGAATTGTTTTACCTTCTTCCGAACTAAATAGCTTGTTAATTGCCGACAATTCATACTTATAAGCTGGCTTCGAATTAATATTTTCCACTATATCATCCACTTTTAATCCAGCAATTTCAGCTGAAGAATTAGGCCTAACCTCCACTATCTTATATTGCGGCTCTAGTTTGAACTTAACCTTGGAGTAACTCTTATAAACCATTACTCCCTTATATGAATCTTCTTTTTCTTCAAAAACCGGAGAATTGTTGTTCTCAAAATCTTTAACTACGGTATATCCATCATGTGCGAGAATTATCCCACTCATGTTATATTTAAAAGGTTCACTGAATGTTCTGTTTGGTTTGAGCCTCAAGCGCTTTTGTTTATAATCAAAGGTGGATGTAAATCTTTTTAACACCTGAGATCCTAAACTACCATTTCTAGATTCAAAGGTCATTACGCCTTCAAAATATATGGTGTCAGGAAAACTTGCAGTAACTGCTTCAAAATTAAATTTTCCTAATTTCAAATTTTTCACTCGTGCTCTTTTACCATATACGCTCCCTCCCATTCCAAAACCCAAAAAGTCTTCAAAATAATTTTCGGGTACATGAATATCCTTATTAGGATCTTCAAAAATCCATAATGCATCGCCAGAACCACTATCTATTAAAAAAATCATTGGTCTATCATCTTCACCATTAATATTTACCTGCGCTTTTATATAGGGTTTATTATTGGAGAAGATAAGATCGAAATCATCACAACGTCTGCATTTTTTATAGGTATAAGAATCTGTGTAATGGGCCGTTAATTTTTCTTTTAAATAGTTGAATTCAACAACGAAATCCTTAAAAAAATCATTCCCAATAATTCCATGCACTGGAAAGCCAAGTCTATTTGAAAGGCTTATTTGATGATCGTAAACTATATAAATTGTAAAATCTGAATGTGAAGCTTTGCCAATCTTAATGGAGTTTCCAGTAGATCTTATAGCTGTCATGGCTTCGCTATCTCCCCAACCTTTCAGCTTAATTTCCGTAGCATTTTTGACACTTAGAGAGTCTTTTTCTTCTAAACTAAAGATGATTGAAGAATCTACACCTGTATCTAATAAGAAGTTAAGTTCAACTCCATTAACTACCACAGGAATAATAACAAGATCATTTACCTTTTCAAAATCCATATCAAAACTCTGCTTTTCTCCATCTATTTTAAATACTCCCTGAGCATTAGAATAGTTATCAAAACAGAGAAATAACATCCATATGTAAATAGGCCGCAAAATATTTTTATTTAATTTACAAAAAATATGTATATAAATGCCAATCCCAAAAAAATTGAATTCTGCATTATATTTCGCATTTTTGCAGTGAAATATAAAAATTAATTATGCCTAAAGTTTCAATTAAAGGTAATTCTATGCCAGAATCACCTATAAGAAAATTAGTACCCTACGCAGAAGCAGCCGTTAAGAAAGGCCGTAAAATATATCAGTTAAATATAGGACAACCAGATATCAAGACCCCTCAAGTTGCATTGGACGCTGTAAGAAATCATACTATTGAAGTTTTATCATATAGTCATTCTGCAGGATTTGAAGGTTATAGAAATAAATTAGCAGGATACTACCAGAAAAATGATATTCCAGTTACTGGAGATGAGATCATTATTACTACTGGTGGTTCTGAAGCCTTGTTATTTGCCATGGGAAGCATTGCAGATGCAGGTGACGAAATTATTATTCCAGAACCATTCTATGCAAATTATAATGGATTTGCTACAGCTTCAGGAGTGAAAATTGTTCCGGTAGAATCTAAAATAGAAACAAATTTCGCCTTACCTCCCATTGCAGATTTTGAAAAACTGATAACCGATAAGACAAAAGCTATCTTAATTTGTAATCCTGGTAATCCAACAGGATATCTTTATACCAAGGAAGAGATCCATCAATTAGCAGAAATCGCCTTGCGACATGACATCTTTTTGGTAGCAGATGAAGTTTATAGAGAATTTGCTTACGATGGGGCAAAACATTATTCTGTTATGAGCATTCCAAGTTTAGAAAATCATGCTATTATGATAGATTCGGTTTCTAAAAGATACAGCATGTGTGGGGCTAGAATTGGTTGTCTGGTTTCCAAGAATAAGGAGATCATAAACACTGCGATGAAATTTGCTCAAGCAAGACTAAGTCCGCCAACTTTCGAACAAATTGCGAGTGAAGCAGCTTTAGAGACTCCACAGAGTTATTTTGATGAGGTAATTAAAGAATATACCAGTCGGAGAAATATTTTAGTTGCTGGTCTTGAGGCCATTGAAGGAGTAAAAGTTGCTACACCAAAAGGAGCCTTTTACTGCATTGCTGAATTGCCTGTTAAAAGTGCAGATGCTTTTGCAAAATGGCTTTTGGAAGAATATAATTTAGATAATGAAACCATAATGGTGGCACCTGCAGCCGGTTTTTATTCTACTCCAAACACTGGTCTAAATCAGGTTAGGATTGCTTATGTTCTTAAAAAAGAAAATCTTATTAGAGCAATAGAAATATTAAAACAAGCATTACTAGCATATAACAACTAATGAAGGTTTCCCAAAACGCTTCTTTAAAAAACTATAACACCTTTGGAATAGATGCTAAGGCAACTTCACTAATCACCGTTGAAGATCTTGAAGACCTAAAATCTGTCCTGAAGAACAATTACGCAAAGGAACTTTTTATTTTGGGAGGAGGCAGTAATATGCTTTTAACCCAAAACATAGAAGCTACTGTCCTACATATTGATTTAAAAGGTATAGAGGTAATTAGTGAAACCGAAGACACGGTTTTGGTAAATGTAAAAGCTGGAGAAAACTGGCATGAATTTGTACTTTATGCTTTAAAACATAACTGGGGTGGATTGGAAAATCTTTCACTTATTCCAGGAAATGTTGGCGCATCTCCTATTCAGAATATTGGAGCATATGGTGTAGAGTTAAAAGACCTTTTTGTTTCGTGCAATGCAATAAATATCCAGACTCTAGAAATGGAGCATTTTACTGCTGAACATTGCGAATTTGATTACCGTAATTCCATATTTAAGAATAAGGAAAAAGGGAAATATATAATTACAGATGTGCTATTTAAATTAACCAAAAAGAATCATAAATTGCTTACTAAATATGGGGCTATAAACCAAGCTTTGGAAGAAATGGGTGTTGTAAATCCAAACATTCAAGACATTTCCAATGCGGTGATTAGTATAAGACAGCAAAAATTACCAGACCCTAAGAAACTTGGAAATGGCGGAAGTTTTTTCAAAAATCCACTGGTCACATCTTCAGAATTTGAAATCCTTAAAGAGAAGTTTCCAGAAATGCCTCATTATTTAGTAAGTGAGAATACTGTGAAGATACCTGCAGGTTGGTTAATTGATCAAGCGGGTTTAAAAGGATATAGAGAAGGAGATGCTGGTGTACATAAACATCAGGCACTTGTGCTAGTTAATTATGGTGCAGCTACTGGAAAAGAGATTTTAAACCTTGCTCATAAAGTTCAAGTAGAGATTAAGGAGAAATTTAATATTTATTTAGAACCAGAAGTGAATATTATCTAATAGCTTCTATAAATTTAGAAATAAAAAAATCCCGCAATTGCGGGATTTTAATTTTATGATAAGTTAATCGTGTAGATTATGATTTTTTCATCACTACAGCATCAATCAGATGTACTACTCCGTTGGAAGCATCAATATCAGCTTTTATAATAGTAGCAGTTTTACCGTTACCATCTTTAAGAACTATTTTATCTCCCATCATCATGGCAGTTAACTCAGCTCCATCAACTGTATTAAATTTGTAAGTTCCGTTATTATCTTTAATAGCTTGTGCTAATTTTTCAGAAGTAATTTCACCTTGAACAACGTGATACTTAAGAACAGATTGTAGTTGAGATTTATTCTCAGCCATCATTAATTTATCTAATGTAGCTTTTGGAACCTTTGCAAATGCATCGTTAGTTGGAGCAAACACTGTGAATGGACCTTCTTCTTCTTTCATCATTTGAGCAAGCTCAGCAGATTGAAGTGCACTTACTAAAGTACTCAATTCTGCTGTAGACATAGCCTTAGCAGCAATACTGTTAGATTGCATTTCCAATTTCTCTTGTTCCATTTTCATGTCAGCTTCACGTTGAGTCTCTTTTTCAGCCTCCATACGTTCCATTTCCATTTTCTCTTTTTCTTCTTGTTCCTTTTTCTTATCGTCACAAGATGCAAAAGCGACTGTTGATAAAATCGCAACTATTAATAAACTTTTTAATTTCATAATTTGGTTTTTTGTTAATTTGTTGACGCAATTTAGGTAGTATTCCGCAATTATTGTGCAATTTATATTTAAAGTTTAGTTAAATATTGTAAAGATTATACTAATGAGGCTATTATCTTTTTTTGAGCCTATTTTATTCTTATTTTTGCAGTATAATAAAAACATTATGGAATTACTATTAATTACAATTGTATTATTAGGTTTGGCGTTTGCCGGAATTGCAATAAAAATCTGGGCCAAAAAGGATGGAGAATTTGCTGGTACTTGTGCTAGCCAGAGTCCGTTTTTAAATAAGGACGGAGAGTCATGTAGTTTCTGCGGTAAAACTGCTGATGAAATGAAAGATTGTTCAGATTCCAATTAGTCAGGAACTAACATATGGCAATATTTCTATTTGTTTTATTCTTACTTATAACCCTTATCAATATCCTATACTTTATAGGATATTTTAGTTTTGCTTCAGCAAAAGAATCTAATTTAACTTTCACTCCTCCTATTTCAGTAATTATCTGCGCGAAAAATGAAGCAGAAAATCTAAAGAAATTTATTCCGGCCATTTTAGATCAGGAATATCCTGAATTTGAAATTATTCTGGTAAATGATGCATCTACCGATGAAACTTTTGAGGTGATGGAAGGATTTCAAGCACTAGACCCAAGGATTAAACTGGTAAATGTTCAGAACATTGAGGCCTTTTGGGGGAAAAAGAAATATGCACTAACTCTAGGTATCAAGAAAGCCAAGAACCCCTATTTATTATTCACAGACGCAGATTGCGAGCCAGAAACCAATAATTGGATTGCAGAAATGGCATCAAACTTTGGAAATGAAAAATCCATTGTTTTAGGATATAGTGGGTATCACAAGAAAAAAGGCTCTTTTATTAATAAGGCGATTCGGTATGAAACCTTTCTAACCGCAATTCAGTATTTCTCCTATGCAAAATGGGGAAGTCCTTATATGGGCGTGGGAAGGAATTTGGCATATACCTCTCAAGAATTTTATAAGCAAAATGGCTATGCGTCACATTTACATATACGTTCTGGAGACGACGATCTTTTTGTAAACCAAGCTGCCACTCCTGAAAATACAGCCATTACATTCAATAGATCCGGTATTACGAGAAGTGTTCCTAAAGAAAATTTCAATAATTGGATACTTCAAAAGAGACGACATATATCCACTTCTAAATATTATAAGAAAAAACACAAATTCTTATTGGCGGCTTTTTATATTTCTCAAATCACTTTCTGGGTATTGCTTTTAGCGCTACTGATCTCAACTATTTATTGGCCCATAGTTTTAGGTATATTAGCTTTTAGGCTGATTATCCAATCTATAGTATTTTACAAATCTGCTAAAAAATTAGATGAAATGGACCTGTTATGGTTGTTTCCAATCCTCGAGGTGTTTCTAATATTCACACAATTAGGTATCTTTAGCATGAATATCTTTTCAAAACCCGCCACTTGGAAATAAATAGTAGCACTCTTTTGGTACAAATTGAAAAAGCCAAAGCAGGAGATCAAGCAGCTTATAAGTTTTTGTTAGATTCTTTTTGGGTTGCTGTTTACAGTTTCCAATTAAAGAGAACTAGGAATGAAGAGGATGCGGAAGACATCACTATTCAAACCTTTTCAAAGGCCTTCGACAAACTTTCCACTTTTAATGAAGATTATATATTTAAAACGTGGTTAATCACCATTTCCAAAAACATTCACATAGACCTTTTAAGAAAAAAGAATTCTTCTATTCGTGCAAATACAGCCGATGCAGCTGCAGAAAATGTAAACAAAATAATGGATGAGACTCCAACCATAGAAGATATTTTAATTAGTGAACAGCATCTAGCTCAACTTTTGAGTGATATAAAGCAATTAAAAGCCCCTTATCAGGAAGTGATTAACTTAAGATATTTTCAGGAAAAAACTTACAAAGAGATAGCTGCTGCTTTAGATGAACCAATGAGTAATATCAAGGTTAAGTTATTAAGAGCAAAAAAATTACTTGCCCAAATTATCGAATCTAGAAAGCGATAATTTTCTCTATAAGACTCCGTACTTCAAATTATCCATTTCGCGTTATTATTGTATCTTTGCCGCATAGATTTTTGATATGATAACAGATACTATAGCAACCCCAAAACCTGCCCCTAAACCAAAATGGCTACGTGTTAAACTTCCTACTGGAAAAAAATACACCGAACTGAGAGGCTTAGTAGAAAAATACGATTTACACACTATCTGTACCTCTGGTAGCTGCCCAAATATGGGAGAGTGTTGGAGTGAAGGAACTGCCACTTTTATGATACTGGGAAATGTATGTACCAGATCATGTGGTTTTTGTGGGGTAAAAACTGGGAGACCAGACACTATAGATTGGGATGAGCCGGAAAAAGTCGCCAGATCTATTAAACTAATGCAAATTAAACATGCTGTAATTACAAGCGTGGATAGAGATGATATCAAGGATATGGGATCTATAGTTTGGGCTGAAACGGTGAAAGCAATTAGAAGAATGAATCCTGAAACCACACTAGAAACCCTTATTCCAGACTTTCAAGGAAACGAAAGAAATATAGACAGGATTATTGCTGTAAATCCGGAAGTGGTTTCTCATAATATGGAAACTGTTAAGAGACTTACACGAGAAGTTAGGATACAAGCTAAATATGAGCGGAGCTTGCAAGTGCTTAAATATTTAAAAGATCAAGGGATTGCCAGAACCAAATCTGGAATAATGTTGGGATTAGGAGAAACTGAAGAAGAAGTTATTCAAACTCTTAAAGATCTTAGAAGTGTTAATCTTGACATAGTTACAATCGGGCAATATTTACAGCCAAGTAAAAAACACCTTCCAGTAAAGCAATTTATAACTCCAGATCAATTTAAAAAATATGAGACCATTGGTCTTGAACTAGGTTTTCGTCACGTAGAAAGCGGCGCTTTGGTAAGATCTTCTTACAAAGCTCAAAAGCATCTAACCTAGTAAGTAGTTCTTCCCAATAATGGCAAAAAAAATTAAAATTGGAATTAACGGCTTTGGTCGCATAGGTAGAAACTTGTTTAGACTGTTAATTGATCATCCATGTATAGAAGTAATTGCTATAAATGATCTGGCCGATGCTACAACATTGGCTCATTTATTAAAATATGACAGCATTCATGGAAAATTGAATGCAGAAATTTCTAGCGAAAAATCTGCCATAATTATAAATGGAACTTCTGTACCGGTTTTAAATCATGATAATCCAAAAGATATTAATTGGACCGACTATGAAGTTGAAATAGTTGTTGAAGCATCAGGAAAATTTAAGAATAAAGCAGACCTTGAATACCATTTGCAGGCAGGAGTAAAAAAAGTCATTTTAAGTGTTCCACCGGATGATGATGACATTAAAATGGTAGTTTTAGGTGTTAATGAAGAAATTCTAGATGGGAGTGAAAGCATAATTTCCAATGCATCTTGCACAACAAACAACGCAGCTCCAATGTTTGAAGTAATCCGAAGGAATTTTGGAATACAACAGGCTTATATTTCCACCATTCATTCCTATACTTCAGATCAAAGTTTACATGATAGACCCCATAGAGATCTTAGAAGATCTAGAGCAGCAACCCAATCTATCATCCCAACAACTACAGGTGCAGCAAAAGCACTTACCAAGATATTTCCTGAATTTAAAGATGTAATTGGAGGTTGTGGAATAAGAGTACCAGTACCAAATGGCTCTTTAACAGATATGACAATAAACGTAGCTTCAAATACAAGTATAGAGGAAATAAATTCGGCTTTTAAAATTGCTTCTGAAACCTATTTAAAAAATATCTTAAGCTATACCGAAGAACCGTTGGTTTCTATTGACATTAAAGGCGAACCTTATTCCTGTATTTTTGATGCTCAAATGACTTCTGTAATAGGAGGTGGATTGGTAAAATTGATAGGATGGTATGATAACGAAATTGGATATTCAAGTAGACTTATAGATTTAATTATTTTCGTTTCATAGAATTAACTATATTTAACATCATTATGCACTACTCATAGCCCCAATGAAGAAGACATTATTTTTTATCATTGTTATTTTAAGTTTTCAAACAACCTTCGCTTTTCAAGTTAAGAGTGAACAGGATTTAGCCGAAATAGATTCACAGATTATTGAATTATTAAGCCAGGCAGAGATTTCCGTGAATGTTTTGAATTTCGAAAAAGCTCATGATCAATTAGATAAAGCATTAAAGCTTTCCAAACAAATTGATAATCAGAAAACTATAGCTCTTTCCAGTAGTATACTTTCTCAATTATATTACGTTCGTCATGATTATACCAAAGCCATGACAGAATTAGAGCGGGCAATAGCCATACAAAGGCAAGTAGATGATCAAGCTGGTCTAGCTTATAGCAATCTAAACTACTCTAAATTATTTAATGCAATTGGTGAAATAGACAGAGCAACCACCTATCTAAATCAAGCAGAAAGTTACTATGAAAAACATAATGATCAAGAAAGTTTAGGTTTAGTTAATTTGAATCGCGCTGTTATTACTTTAGGAAAAAGTCATTCCACAGAAAGTGTAAATTCCGCTTTAACTTATTTAAATAATGCTGAGATATATTTAAAGGATTCTAATAAAAAGTATGAAATTTCTAGACTGCACTATTTTAAATCCAGAGCCAATTTTATTCTCAAAAATTATGATGAAGCCAAAAAGGAAGGATTAGAATCTTTAAGTATTGCTACAGCAAATGACAATGGAGCAATGATCATGTATTCCAATTCCCTTTTGAGTCAGATAGAAGAATTAAGGCAAAACTATATACCCGCTTTAAATTTTCTAAAGAAAAGCAATAAAGTAAGAGACTCGATTTTTAATCTGAATAAAGAGGCCTTGGCCATGGAAGCTAATACTCGTTATGGCGTAGATGCTATGAGAACCAATATGAATGAATTGGCAGAGCTAAATGCAGAACAAGAAAAGTCCTTAAAAGTAAATAAATTAACCACCATTTTAAGCGTTGCTCTTATCACTATTCTATCTCTTTTAACATTATCGTTATATAAGAATAATAATTTAAGAGCAAGAGCCAATGATCTGCTGCAGAAGAAAAATGATGAATTAACTTTAGCTAAAGAAAATGCAGAAAAAGCTTCTTTGGCAAAAGCGCAATTCCTTTCTACTATAACTCATGAATTACGAACACCACTATATGCGGTTACTGGTCTAACCCATTTATTGTTAGAGGAAAGCCCTACAGAGAACCAAAAAGAGCACCTAAATTCATTGAAATTCTCTGGGGAGTATTTACTTTCATTAATTAACAACATCTTAGACCTCAACAAACTCGAAGCTAAGAAAGTAGAAGTTCTAGATACTTCTTTCAACTTAGAGAAACGTATTTCTGATGTTCTTGTGGCGCTCAAAAATTCTGCAGATGACAAGAAGACAAAACTTCATTATCATTTTGATCCAGACATTCCTAAAAAATTAAAAGGAGATCCACTTAAGATCTCTCAAATCCTAATAAATCTAATTGGAAACTCTATTAAATTTACCGAGAATGGAGACATTTGGGTGAATGTGAATCGGGTTAATCAAGTAGGACAACTTGTATTCTTGCATTTTGAGATCAAGGATAATGGAGAAGGAATTACAAAAGAAAAACAATCTTCAATTTTTGAGAATTTTACGCAAGGTTCACTTCAGATAAATAGAAAATTTGGGGGAACTGGTTTAGGTCTCTCTATTGTGAAGAACTTACTTAACCTTATGAATAGTGAGATCTATCTGGACAGTGATCTAGGAAAAGGTTCTACTTTTAGTTTCGATCTTAAATTTGAAGCCTTTGAGCAAACAGAAGGAGTTGCGGCATCAAAATTAGCTAAAACAGCGCCTCTAAACAACGATCTTATGCACAATAAAAAGATCTTAATTGTAGAGGACAACAAGATCAACCAAATGATCACCCGTAAGATATTAGAAAAGCATAAAGTAATATGCGATGTTGCAGACAATGGAACAATTGCTGTAGAAAAAGCATCTAACAATTATTTCGACCTAATCTTGATGGATATCCATATGCCAGGGATAAGCGGAATTGAAGCTACCGTACTAATTAGAAAGTTTGATGACCAAATTCCAATTGTTGCACTTACCGCAGTAACTTTAGACGAGAATTTGGATGAATTTTATTTAAATGGATTTACAGATATTATTCCAAAACCCTATAAAACAGAGGAGTTCTTTAGTAAGATCAATTTCCATTTATCAAAAAGAAACATCCCGGCCTAATCTTGGCATGTAGTTTGAATATACTTCTCTGGTAGAAGTATATAAAAGATATATAATTTGAATTAGCCGATAGAAAAAATGAGATGCACTTGCATCTCATTTTTCATTTAAAATATATTCAAAAATCTCCTTGTTGAAGTTTTCAGCATCTCCAAATACTTTCATCTCTATAGGAAGATAAAAAAGTTTTTCCTGCGAAATTTTACCTTTCAATCTCATA
>JBBSVD010000008.1:0-37951 GCA_038233835.1 Flavobacteriales bacterium
ATTGGGTTTATCCATTTTCTGAGTGAAGCGTTTTAAAACTTCGCCACCTGCTGTATAAGTTAGAAATTCTAATTCATCTAAATATTCAGTCAATTTGTCCTCACTTTGGTGTTGAGTAACAATCCCGATAAGTACTGCTTTTTCGTAAGTTAAATCGTTCTTTTCTATCATAAAAACAAAGTTAATAAATAGATTCTTATAGATAGAGTAGACCTAATTTATTCAACAAAAATTTAACTTTGTGAAGATTGTAATTAGAATTAATTGGCATCCCGAATGATATGAGGGATCCAAAAAATTCTAAACGTTTCTTCCCTAAGATCCTTCGACAGGCTCAGGATAACAAGTAGTTGAGATTTTGCATTCGTCACTCTGAACTAGTTTCAGGGTTTGTTATGTTTGAGATCCTTCGATAGACTCATGATGACAGTTGAGTTAAATTTTGTATTCGTCACCCTGAACTAGTTTCAGGATTTTTATTGATTGAGACTCTTCTGCAGGATCAGGATAACTACAACTAGTCTTTTGAAAAAAAAGATCCGTAACATAAATGCTTCGGATCTCTGTACTTTTTACTCACATTTAAACTAGCAAAATGTATTGCTATATCGAAGGGTTTAAAATTTATGATTAATTCCAAGTCCGAAAACTTCTCTTATTTGAAAAGCACCTACGGTATTATCGTCATAAATAGCTTGGAAAATAAGGTTTGCAGAGAGGTATTTATTGATGCTCATATTCACATTCAATAAATAATCTATATCTACATTTCCTGGTTTGTCTAAGTAATTAGAATATAAGTTCAAACTGTGTTCTGCAGTAACATTTTCTAACAAGAACATCTTTGCTTGAACACCTACAGAAGCACCAAACTCGAACCTGGTAGATTTTCCTTGATCTACACCAAAATAGTCGCCATCTACATATCCAGGAATCGTAGTGAATTTATCATCTACAAAAATAAGTCTGGCCGTAGCCGGTGCAATATTCACACTTAGATATTCATTATATTTCCACAATAGTCCAGGACCTGTTTGTAAATATCCAGGTGATAGGAAATGGGTGGTTTCTTTTCTAATAGTTTCCCCTGTATCTGCATCTTCGCTGAAATCAAATCCTTTTGTGAATTGAGATCTGAAGTTTAGGAAATAAGAATAGTACCATTTAGTTTCTTGGATCTGCTTTCCAGCAATAGAGTTAAACTCTATACGGTCACTGGTTTTACGTGCATATTCATCATCTTTTAACTTGGTAAGACCATAGTTTGCCAAGATCCTATTATCCCAAGTAAAATCATTCATCCTGTAATCAAAATCGTAATTCAGGGTGAGGTTTCCAGCAATGCTAGAAGTTCCTCCGCCAGTCCATTCTTTATTGAAGGCAGATTGATTGAATAATAATTGGATGTTTCCTTCTTTATTCCAGCCGTTTGGTGGAACCTCTGGTACTTTTGCATCTTGTGCGTTTATGGTAGATGTTGAAATCAATACTAATAATGCAAGTAATAATCTTTTCATGCTTTTAAGCTTTTTTGTTTTTAAATAGTGGAACAGATGAACATGCCTCCCCATATAATAAACTTTTAGCGACAGGTTGTAATTTTTCTATTAATAATAAATATGCGTTTTTTGGTACTGGTTTGTGCGAACAACCTTTCACGATGATCGGTTTTCCTTCTAAAGAATTAACATCCAGATCTTTAATGATCTCGGTATAAAGAACGGTCTCCAGTAACTCTAGATCACCAGTAACCACTTTTTTTGCAAATGGCTGTAAATGTGTAGCAAGTAACATATATGCCCATGCTGGAATTATTGCGTCTGTACTGCAAGATAAAGCCACATAAGCATCCTGATATTGGCTCCAATCATGTGCCAATGCCTTTTCTCTGAACACAGTTTCACGCAGTACCAGACCTTCGAGCAGCCAATCCTTAATATCGAAAACTACACGTTCTCCCTTCGGATAGAAATCCTCCAGATCAAAAGTGAATAGTTTGCTGTTTGCAACTCTATTTATAATTTCTGTAGACATATGTTATTTTATAAATTTCAAAAAATGTTGAAAATTATTAAAGCATTCCAAGTTCTAGTTTTGCTTCTTCACTCATTAAGTCCTGAGTCCATGGAGGATCGAAGGTGATCTCTACCTCACAGTCTTTTACTGAATCTAACGTCTTCACTTTATCTTCTACTTCTCTTGGTAAACTTTCGGCCACAGGGCAATTAGGAGTAGTAAGGGTCATTAAGATCTTTACATCATAATCTGTATTCACCATCACATCATAGATCAATCCCAGTTCATAGATATCTACAGGGATCTCCGGATCATAAATGGTCTTTAATACACGAACTATTTTCTCACCTAATTCTTGAGTGTTTATTTCTGTTTCCATCTTAATCTAATTGCGTTTGATATGCGATAGCATACATTTTTAATTGCTTTATCATACTTACCAAACCATTAGCTCTGGTAGGAGAAAGGTGCTCTTTTAACCCTATATCATCTATAAACTGGGTGTCTGCTTCCAGGATCGCTGTAGGATGCTGATTGGAATATGCTCTTACCAGAATAGCAACGATTCCCTTGGTGATTATGGCATCGCTATCTGCTGTAAAATCCAGTTTATCTCCCTTTAATTCGGCGTGAACCCAAACTTTACTTTGGCAGCCTTTTATTAAATTCTCTTCTACTTTATATTTTTCATCAATTAATGGTAAGGATTTCCCTAACTCAATCATATATTCATATCGTTGCATCCAGTCTTCAAAAATAGAAAACTCGTCAACGATCTCTTCCTGTATTTCTTGTATGGTCATTCCTAATATTTTATGCAAAAGTACAATAAGATGGACTGCTATTCAACAGTTTCTCCTAATCTTAATATAGCTTTAACCAATGGTTTTAAGGCTACAGGCGGGTTTCCATGATCAAAGGAATTAGACTTATACGTCTTATCACCAACTTTAATTGAAAGTATTGCATGTGCCGCACCGTCAAAAGTTCTTTTATCACTTGGAGGCACTAATTTGCTGATATTTGGAACATCCACTTGCCTTAATTTCTCCACTAGAGTATTCCATTCTTTGGTGCTCATTTCTTGAGAAGCATTCGTTTCTGTCCCCATATTCTTAAAAACCTTTATTTGATCCTTGGTCAAAGTATAGTGAGCGCGGGAGCCTCTGGTAATTGTTTCATAAATGAGGCTGATATCCTTATCCTGATAATTATTCTGAGAACAAGTTTCTGCCATTAGAATTGGAATAAGAAGAATAAAAAAATATTTCATAATGTGTTCTTTGAGGGGTGAAGTTTGAACAAGTAAAATACAAAAACTTATAGCTTGTGCTGAAAGCTATTTGAATATTTTATTATCTAGAAATAATTGAAGAATTTTCGAAAGAAATGAAGCTTATTGAAGCATCATTTTAGCTTTTTTCACCGCGTTTATAAAAAGATCGATCTCTTCAAAGGTGTTATAAAAAGAGAAACTTGCGCGAACCGTCCCTGGTATTTTGTAGAAATCCATGATTGGTTGGGCACAATGATGTCCTGTGCGTACAGCAATTCCTAATTTATCTATAATGGTTCCAATATCATATGGGTGAAGCCCTTCAATATTAAATGAAATTACTGCGGTTTTATCTGTTGAAGTCCCATAGATCTTTATTCCTTCAATTTCAAGAAGTTCTTTAGTAGCATACTGAAGCAATTGTTGCTCGTAGGCAGCAATATTATCGAAGCCAATAGCATTCATATAATCTAAAGCAGCGCCAAATGCTATTCCGCCACAAATATTGGGAGTTCCCGCTTCAAATTTATGAGGAAGATCGGCATAAGTTGTCTTTTCGAAACTTACCGTAGCAATCATCTCACCGCCACCTTGATAAGGAGGTAATTTATTTAGCCATTTTTCTTTTCCATAAAGCATCCCAACACCTGTAGGACCACAAATTTTGTGAGCAGAAACAACATAAAAATCTACATCTAAAGCCTTAAGATCTGCTTTTATGTGAGGCGCCGCTTGGGCTCCATCTACTAACACAGCAGCACCAATTTTATGAGCAGCTTCAATTATTTCCTCAATCGGATTAACAGTACCAAGCGCATTGGAAACATGGTTCACAAAAACCATTTTGGTTTTAGTTGAAAGCAATTCATGAAAAGCAGTCATGTCCAATTCACCTTCTAGGGTCATAGGGATCACTTTTAGAATAGCGCCTGTTTTTTCGCAAAGCATTTGCCAAGGAACTATATTGGAATGATGTTCTAATGCTGAAACTATTACTTCATCACCTTTTTCCAACTCTTGAGCAAATCCATTAGCCACCAAGTTTATTCCATGCGTGGTTCCAGAAGTTAGGATGATCTCATGAGATTTTGCGGCATTGAAATGCTGCTGGATCGTTTTTCTTGCCGCTTCATATTTATCGGTAGCTTCTTGAGAAAGACTGTGTACGCCTCTATGAATATTTGCGTTGTAATTGGAATAGTAATCTATAATTACGTCTATAACTTGTTGTGGGGTTTGAGAAGTGGCTGCATTATCAAGGTAAACAAGAGGATATCCATTCACTTTTCTTTTCAGAATAGGGAAATCTTTACGGATCGATTCAATGTCTAGTGGTATTTTGTTTGCAACTGCTTTCATAGAAAGTTCAATTATTTAGGGCTCTCTTTTTAACTAAAAGATTCAAAATTATAGATCGAAACCAAGCTTTACCCCAAGCTTCAATGCTATTTGATGAGTAATTCTCTTCTTGATCTCTGGTATTTTCACACTTTCCATCACATTATTCGCAAAGGCATACATTAAAAGTGCTCTTGCTTCCTTCAATGGAATTCCTCTGGAACGCAAGTAGAATAAAGATTCTTCGTCCAACTGACCGATAGTACAACCGTGACTACATTTCACATCATCTGCAAAGATCTCCAATTGAGGCTTTGAGTTAATAGTAGCCTTATCATCCATTAAAATATTGTTGTTAGCCTGAAATGCGTTTATTTTTTGAGCCTCTTTGTTTACTAACACTCTACCATTAAACACGCCGGTAGAATTATCTGCAAAGATCCCCTTGTAGTCTTGATGACTTTCGCAATTTGGGAAAATATGGTGCACCAAGGTATTGTGATCTACATGTTGCTTACCTTCAATTATAGTGATCCCTTTCAAGGTAGACTCAGATCGTTCCCCTTTCTGATAAAAGTTTAAATTATTTCTTGTCAATTTTCCTCCAAAAGAGAAGGTATGCATAGAGCAATAGCTTTCTTCTTTTTGCTCTACAAATGTATTGTCTATTAAGGAGGCAGAATCTCTATCGTTCTGGATCTTGTAGTAATCTACAATTGCACGTTTTTCAAGAAAGATCTCGGTAACAGAATTGGTTAGAACCGGGTTATCTGTCAAGCTTTGATGTCTTTCTATGATCTGAACCTGAGAATTCTCTCCAACCACGATTAAATTTCTAGGTTGAACCATGAGCGCAGATTCATTTCCTGTAGAAAAGTTAACTATTTGGATAGGCTTATCGGCCATTTTATTCTTGTGAATATGAATAAAAGCACCTTCTTTAGAAAATGCAGTATTCAAGGCATTCAAACCATTATTTTTAGGCACTATTTTGTTGAAATAAGTTTCCATTATAGGTTTGTACTTAGATTTATTTAATGCGGATGACATTAAACAAACATCTATTTTATCATGGGTGGTTTGAGATAAATGCGAGGAATAGATACCATCTATAAAAATCAATTTATAAGTATCTATATCATGAATTAGGTATTTTTTAATATCCTTATAATCTATAACATCCTCTTTTTTAGGGAACACGCTATAATCATATTTTAATACCGAATTTAACGAAGTATATTTCCAAGCTTCATCTTTTTTAGAAGGAAAGCCTATAGTTTCAAATTCCTTAATGGCATTACTTCTAATTTGATGTATATCTGTATCCACATCAAAAGCTTCTTCAAAAGCCATAAAGGAGGATAGTAATTTATCTTTTAATTCCATTGTGTGCGTTTCAAGTTTTTCTGCCTAAGGGCAGGTTTCAGGTTTCAAGTTTTAAACTTTACACCTTGAAAATCTTTTTTATTTAAATAAGATATGAAACTGGCAATTTTCTTGCTCAAACTTTCATAATCATTTTTTAATTTTATAAAATGTACTTCTTCAATATATTCTGAATCATAAATTCTATATAATTGAGATCTAACTTCACCAGCAGATCTTTTGCAATAGATAAAAATTGTCTAAACTCTAAATTTCCATCTCTTTCGAAACCTTCAGCAATGTTATCCATTACAGATCCCGAGGCTGCTTTAATTTGTTCCTTAAGTTTAAAATCTACTTTTAGTTCTGTTGTTTTCGAGATTATAATTATCTCCTTAGCTAAATCCCGAGCTTCATTCCAAATTTCTATATCTTCAAAATTCTTAATGGTAGCCATGATTTTATAAAAGTATACTGATTGGAGTTTTATAAACTTTTAAACCTTAAACCTTAAACCTTAAATTTTGGAACATGAAACCCATTTAAACCGTTTTCTCTTGTTTCACCCAATCGTAGCCTCTTTCTTCCAACTCGTAAGCCAATTCTTTTGTTCCCGATTTCACGATCTTTCCATCTACCATTACATGTACAAAATCTGGAACTATATAATCTAACAATCGTTGGTAATGAGTGATCAATAACACTGCATTATTTTCATTTCTCAACTTATTCACTCCATTGGCAACAACCTTTAGTGCATCGATGTCTAGACCAGAATCAGTTTCATCCAAGATTGCTAGTTTAGGATTAAGCATAGCCATCTGGAAGATCTCATTTCTCTTTTTCTCTCCACCAGAAAATCCTTGATTTAAAGATCTGGATAAAAATTTACGATCTATTTCCAACATTTCAGATTTTTCACGGATCATCTTCAACATATCCTTAGCGGGCATATCTTCTAATCCTTGAGCTTTTCTATGAGCATTGATAGATGCTTTCATAAAATTAGTCACTGAAACTCCTGGAATTTCTACCGGATATTGAAAAGATAAGAAAATACCTTTGTGAGCTCTTTCTTCAGGATCTAGTTCAGAAAGGTCTTCTCCTTCAAACAACATCTCTCCGCCAGTCATTGTGTATTCTTCTTTTCCTGCGATCACAGAAGACAACGTACTTTTTCCGGAACCATTAGGTCCCATGATAGCGTGAACTTCTCCAGGATTGATCTCCAGATTAATACCTTTGAGAATTTCTTTATCTTCTATATTCGCTTTTAAATTCTTTATTTTAAGCATATGTTTTATTATATATATCCGTAAAATTCGGATAATTATTTATTCGATTTCTATAATGGGTTTCGCCATTATATCTAGGACTTCGATTATTTCAATTTCCTGAGAATAACCTATACCTCTTAGATTGTCTCTTATTTTTCCCCTGATCTTTATTGGAACTATGCCTTTTTCATCTACCTGAAAAGAACTCAAACTGTCATTTAAAATAGTGGCAACAGAATCCATTTTTACCTGATAAATAAACTTATCTCCCTTTAGTACTGCAGATTCTCCTACAGATATATAACTACCCTGAAACACTTGTATGCTATCTGAAACCTCCGTTCCAACTTCCTTCTCAGGCTGTTTTTCGGGCTCGTTATCGCATGCAGTAATGGTAAAAATGATACTTATTAAAAAAAGAAATTTCTTCATAACAAATTTATCCTACAGATCCTTCTAATGATATTTCCAATAGCTTTTGTGCCTCTACTGCAAATTCCATCGGTAAATTGTTCAACACTTCTTTGCTAAAACCATTTACAATTAGCGCAATTGCTTTTTCAGTAGGAATTCCGCGCTGATTGCAATAGAAAATCTGGTCTTCACCTATTTTACTGGTAGTAGCTTCATGCTCTACAATAGCTGTTTTATTCTTTACTTCTATATATGGGAAAGTGTGTGCCCCACATTTATTTCCCATCAGCAAAGAATCACATTGCGAGAAGTTTCTTGCATTCTCTGCTCTGCTGTTTATCTGTACCAATCCTCTATAAGAATTCTGAGATTTTCCAGCTGAGATCCCTTTAGAGATAATAGTACTCTTGGTATTCTTCCCCAAATGGATCATTTTGGTTCCTGTATCTGCCTGTTGGAAATTGTTAGTAACCGCAATGGAATAAAATTCTCCAATAGAATTATCTCCTTTTAGGATACATGATGGATATTTCCAAGTAATTGCAGATCCGGTTTCTACTTGTGTCCAAGAGATCTTTGCGTTCTTCTCGCAAATCCCACGTTTGGTCACAAAATTATAAACTCCACCTTTTCCTTCTTTATTTCCAGGATACCAGTTCTGTACGGTAGAATATTTTATTTCTGCATCATCCAATGCAATTAACTCTACAACCGCAGCGTGAAGCTGATTTTCATCTCGGGAAGGCGCAGTACAACCCTCCAAATAGCTCACATAACTTCCTTCATCTGCAACCAATAGGGTTCTTTCGAATTGTCCAGTTCCTGCCTGATTTATTCTGAAATAAGTAGACAATTCCATTGGACAACGCACTCCTTTTGGGATATAACAAAAAGATCCATCACTAAACACTGCCGAATTTAAGGCTGCATAAAAATTATCTTTTTGTGGAACAACGGTTCCTAAGTATTTTTTAACAAGTTCTGGATGTTCCTTGATAGCTTCAGAAATACTCATAAAAATTATTCCCTTTTCCCCCAAGGTTTTTTTGAAGGTGGTTGCTACTGAAACTGAATCTACAACAATGTCCATAGCAACATTATTCATCATCTTCTGCTCATCTACAGAGATCCCTAATTTTTTATACATCGCTAGTAGATCTGGATCTACATCGTCTAATGATTTATTTGGGTCTACAGATTTTGGTGAAGAATAATAGGAAATAGCTTGAAAATCTGGTTTTACATAATTCACATTAGCCCATTCCGGTTCTGTCATTTGCTCCCAGGCCCGAAAAGCTTCCAATCGCCATTCTGTCATCCAGCTCGGCTCTTCTTTTTTCTTGGAAATTGCGCGTACTATATCTTCATTTAAACCAATAGGAAAAGTTTCCGAATTTAATTCGGTATAAAAGCCATACTCATACTCTTTGGTTTCGAGCTCTTTCTTTAAATCGTCTTCAGTATATGCCATATCAATATTTTGTGAAAAATAACAAGTCAAACTACCGACTTATTTCTCTTTTTTATTTTAAAATTACAGTGAAAAACTTTCACCACAGCCACAAGTACGCTGTGCATTAGGATTATTAAAAACAAATCCTTTGCCATTTAATCCACCAGAATATTCAAGTATTGTTCCTGCTAGATATAACACACTTTTTTTGTCTACAACAATTTTTACATCATTGTCCATGAAAAGTTTATCGGTTTCTTCTTGAGATTTATCAAACTTTAACTCATAAGATAATCCGGAACAACCACCACTTTTCACACCAACACGTACAAAGTCGGTAACTGCATTATAACCTTCGTCGGTCATAAGCATTGCTATCCTTTTTTTCGCGTCCTCGCTTACCTTTATCATACTTAAAAGATTAGTCTTAATTTGCTGCAAATATACTACAAAACAAGCGGTTTACCATATCTCAGAGATTTGTTTTGAGAATGAGGTTATAGGCTTGTTCGATACTCTTTTTTGAATATTTCAATTGAATTTCAACTAAAAAACTAAAAAATAGAAACCAGCACTTTATGTAATTTAACATTAATTTTCATAAGCTATTTTCAGCAGTACAAAAACACAAATACAATTTAAACAGCGCTTGTTGATAGAATATTCATTTATTTTGCACATTCAAAAATAGTAAGCATCATGTTAGAAGATAGTCCACAAAACCGCACAAAACTTTCAGAATTAGGAGAATTTGGATTGATAGATCTGTTAACTAAGAATCTGGACAGCAAACTTCCATCTACTATCAAAGGAATTGGAGACGATGCAGCAGTTTTAGATTTTAAAGAAAAGCAAACCTTAGTGACCACAGATCTTTTGGTAGAAGGTGTGCATTTCGATCTAGCCTATATGCCGTTAAAGCATTTAGGTTATAAAGCGGTCATGGTAAATTTATCTGATGTGTATGCAATGAATGGAATAGCAACACAGATAACTGTTGGAATAGCCTGCTCTAATAGGTTTCCTGTAGAAGCCTTGGAAGAACTGTATTCTGGAATAGAACTGGCAGCTAAAATGTATAATATAGATGTTGTGGGTGGAGACACTACTTCCTCTACAAAAGGACTTTTAATTAGTATCACTGCAATTGGTGTTGCGAATAAAGAGGATGTAGTTTACAGAAACGGTGCAAAACCAAATGATCTTTTGGTGGTGACTGGTGATCTTGGTGCGGCATATATGGGATTGCAGATCTTGGAACGCGAAAAAGAGGTTTTTAAAGTGAATCCAAATTCCCAACCAGATCTTAATGCTTATACTTATTTAATTGAAAGACAGTTGAAACCGGAAGCGCGAAGAGATATTTCAGGTTTATTGAAATCTTTAGAGGTAAAACCTACATCTATGATAGACATTAGCGATGGATTGTCTTCAGAAACAATTCATTTGTGTAAGCAATCTAAAACGGGAGTTAATTTATTTGAAGATAAAATTCCATTAGATCCGTCAGTAATCGCGGTATGTGAAGAATTTAATATAGATAGCACCACAATTGCACTAAGCGGTGGTGAAGATTACGAATTGCTTTTCACGGTTTCTCAAAACGATTTTGAAAAAATCAAAGCGAATCCTAATTTTTCTATTATAGGTCATATGACAGAAGAAAATGAAGGTATGCATTTAATTACCAGAAGCAATACCAAGATCCCTTTGATAGCCAAAGGATGGAATGCTATGGAAAATAATGGCGAAGATTAAGATGCGTTAGCGTATTGACGTTGTCTTGTTCTGCATCTTCTTTTGTAAAAATTAGCTAAATAATTGTTGGTCTCTTTAAATTTTGGGGTTAACTGCGCTATAAAACCGTTAGCGGTATCTGTCATTTCCAATCCGCACTTGGCACATTGATATTCGTGAATATGATCGGTAACATTTTTGGAGACCTTTAATTTGTGTCCGAAGATGCTGCAAAATAGCTCCGAAAATGAGAATGTTTGTGGGGTTTTTGGCTTCATAAAAGTTAATTATTTAGGTTGCAAAATTAAAAGTATTAAAAAAAAGTTAATTAATCGACATAAAGTGTTTATTAATCGATTAAGTGCATAAATCTATTTATTTCACTTTTGTTTTCAATAAAGGATAAGTGCCCTCCAGAGAGAGCTAAAAAGTTGCAATTTGATGTGTTGGCAACTCTTTCTGCATCATAAAAATTAAGTACTGGATCATTAATTCCAGCAACAACATATTTTGGTCCATTAAAAAGAGTTAGGATAGAAATTTTATTTGTACGAATTTTCATACCTTTTAAAGCGGCAATAATTCCTTCTTCTGAAAATCCTAAAGCATCATTTTTTAATTTCTCCACGTCCATTAGGAATAATTCCCTATTTTTCTCACTCAGCAAATTAGCTATCGCCATACTTATGTATGCATCTTTACTCTTTCTTAAAATCTTAATTGCTCGATCCCGATTTTTTCTGCGTTCCTCACTATCTGCTTCTGGAGTAGAATTCAATAGCACAATTCCTTTTGTCATTATAGGAAATTTTTGACAGAAAGCCAAACTTACATAGCCACCCATAGAATGACCAATCAAAGTAACCTGATTAACTTGAAGCTGCTTCAAGACTTCATGAACAGCATCTGCCATCAGTTCCATGCTATGCGTCTCCGCTATATTCCCAGATCTTCCATGGCCGGGAAGGTCTATCGTGATAACCTGTCTTTTTTCTGAAAGCTCATCAATAAAGGGATCCCAAATAGAACTGCTCTCCAAAAACCCATGTAAAAGAACTAATGGATTTCCATTCCCTTTAGAACTGTAAAAGAGTGGGGTATTTTTATACATTTGTATCATTTCCACAATATATTATAATAATTTAATTGGCAAAATGAAAAGAGCAATATCTAATTATAATAAGAAAAACGAATAAATACTGGTGGCTAATAAATGACCACTAAAAAACAAATATTATAATTAGATGAAATTTAATAAAGAGGGTTTAATAGTTAGCTTCGCGCTATTTGCATTATTCTTTGGAGCCGGAAATTTAATTTTACCTCCTTTTTTAGGATTTCTTTCTGGATCCCAATGGTATTTGGTTGCTTTAGGATTTGTGATCTCAGCCGTTGGATTGCCGTTGCTGGGTATATTTGCCCATGCCAGATTGCAAGGAAGTATGTTCAGTTTTGCCGAAAAGATCTCACCCATCTTCAGTATGATCTTCTGCATGTTTATTTATATTATTAGTATTGCATTACCCGGACCTAGAACTGCTGCGGTTACTCATGAAATTGCCATTGCTCCATTTTTTGATGTTTCCCCGCTTACTACAAGTATCATTTATTTCTTGCTGGTGTTTGTGTTTGTAATTAAACGATCTACCGTAATCAATAACATCGGAAAATTCCTTACGCCTGCAATTCTATTATTGTTGTTGGCTATTATTATTTCGGGTTTCTTTACTGAATATGAACCGATGGGAACCAAGCTAACAGAACTCCCAATACTTTCAGGTTTCTTTGAGGGTTACCAAACTTTCGATGCCATTGCATCCCTTTTAGTTGGTGGTGTGATAATCATTTCAGTAAAACTGAAGGGATATGATTCTCCTGTAGAGATCCGTCAACTTATCACTACTGCGGCTATTTTATCTGGACTGGGATTATTAATGGTTTATGGCGGACTTATTTATAACGGAGCAATGGTAAATTCTGAATTTCCTCATGATGTAACCCGCACCGAATTATTATCTGGTATCAGCTTTCTTAATTTAGGGGGATTTGCGCAAATTTGTCTTGCAATATTGGTTGCTCTGGCTTGTTTTACAACTGCTGTGGGAATTGTAACCGGAACAGCCGATTTCATGACAGAACAAATTAAGAGACCGCGTGTATACTCCATTACCGTATTTTCGGCGTGCTTTTTAGGTATTGTGATAGGTGCCTTATCTGTAAATGCAATTATAGAAATAGCTTTACCTGTGTTGTTGCTTATTTATCCACTAACTATAGTTTTAATTTTGCTGAATGTTATGCAAAAGTCTTTTAGAACAAAATTAGTGATGACAGCTGTGGTAATTGCCACGGCACTTTTTAGCCTTCCAGATGCGTTGAAATATGTAGTTTCTGAAGAATTGTTTTCAAACATTCAGCTTTATATCCCATTATCTGAATATGGATTGGGATGGGTGATCCCAGCTACTCTGGCATTTTTCGGAAGCCACTTTTACGAGCAAAAATTTGAACCAGTTAAATCCTCAAACTAAACTAATTTCGGCTTCATAAAGGAATAGATTCTGAATCGATTTCAGGATGACATTACAACTTGTCATATTGAGCTTGTCGAAATATGCTCGGTTAAGAATCATCTTCAAACTAGGTTTCTACGGGCTCAACCTGACATCTAAATCTTTTGTCCCCTGAGCGGAGTCGAAGGTTCCAAGTGGGTGCATCCCGACTTCGCTCGATGTGACAATAAAAAATTAAGCCTGTTGAAATTATTTTCAACAGGCTTAATAAATATTATAAAACAAGAATCTTATTTGTTCATAAGATCTTCAATCTCTTCAACTTCAATAGGAATATTGCGCATTAAGTTGAAAGGTTCTCCTTTTTCTTGAATAACCAGATCATCCTCAAGCCTTATTCCGAAACCTTCCGCTGGAATGTAGATTCCAGGTTCTACAGTAAATACTTGGTTTGCCTGCATTGGCTCAGTCAAAATCCCATAATCATGAGTATCTAAACCAATATGATGAGAAGTTCCATGCATAAAATATTTTTTATATGCTGGCCAGTCTGGATCTTCTTTTTTCACATCGGCTTTGTCTAATAAGCCAAGACCCAATAATTCTGAAGTCATTAGTTTTCCAACTTCCACGTGATAATCTGCCCAAATAGTTCCTGGAACTAGCATTTTTTGAGCGTCATTCTTCACTCTGTTCACGGCATTGTAAACTTCTTTTTGTCTTGCTGTGAATTTTCCTGAAACCGGAATGGTCCTAGACATATCACTGGAATAGTTGGCATATTCTGCTCCCGTATCCAATAAAATAAGATCTCCTGCTTTGCACTCCTGATTGTTCTCTACATAATGCAACACATTTGCGTTATTCCCACTTGCAATAATTGGAGTATATGCGAAACCTTGTGAGCGATTATACAAGAATTCATGCATCATCTCCGCTTCAATTTGATATTCCCAAACTCCTGGCTTTACAAAACCTAAAGTCCTGAGGAAGCCTTTTTCGGTGATATCACATGCTTTTTGCATCAGATCCAATTCAATTTGGTCTTTTACAGATCTTAATCTCTGAAGGATTGGATTGCTCTTGGCAACTTGATGTGCTGGATATTTTTGTTTACACCATTCAATAAACCTGGCTTCTCTGGTTTGAGTCTCCACATTTGCACGATAATGCTCATTAGTGTTGAAATAGATAGTTTCAGATTGTGTCATGATCTCGAAAAACACCTTTTCAAATTCCTTTAACCAATACACAGTTTTAATTCCACTGGTTTCAAAAGCTTTTTCTTTGGTCAATTTTTCACCTTCCCAAACAGCGATATGATTATTGGTTTCAGTTAAGAAAAGGATCTCTCGTTGTTTTTTATTGGGGGCATCCGGAAATAAAACCAAGATGCTTTTATCTTGGTCTACACCACTTAGATAAAAAATATCACGAGCTTGTTGAAATGGCATCGTACTATCTGCACTAATTGGATAAATATCGTTAGAGTTAAAGACCGCCAAACTCTTAGACTTCATTTTAGACATGAAGTTTTTGCGGTTTTTAGTGTAAAGTGAGTTATCTATTAGATCGTATTTCATAAAAATATATTTAGATTTTGCTGACTCGAAAATAAAAAAGATTATCAATCAGCTTTAAAAAATTCAAAAATAAAAAAGATAAGTTCAAATGCTGTTAAACTAAGCGTAAAAGACTTGGGATTTCTTTAACAATTGGCTTATTCGTAAAGACCTAACCTGTTTCTTAGGGCTAAATTATCCTCTTTCAAATCTGTCACTCTGTCTAGCAAATGTTTAATGGCTTCCAAACCCTCCAGATTGATCTTAAGATCATAATGCAGACGTAACATCTTTTCAAATTCCGCCATTTTATTGCAGTGAACATATTCCCTCTTTTCCACAGTGATCACTTCTAAAAGTCCGCTATTGTTTAAAGAGCGAATAAAAGTGTGTTCTACGCTATATCGTTCACAAAGTTTTTCGGTTGCAATTAATTCGTTCAAGTTCATGCGCGTAATTTTTGTAGTTCTGTGTACAGTTCTTTTTCTTTTGAAGTTAAGTCTGTAGGCACTTTTATGTTGTAAGTAATAAACAGATCTCCAAATTGTCCCTCTTTTTTATATTTAGGGAAGCCTTTTCCTTTTAATTTTACCCGAGTATCATTTTGGGTTTCAGGTTTAATATTGAGTTTAACTTTGCCTTCAAACGTATCAACCGTGATCTCTCCTCCCAGTATAGCAGCGTAAAAATCTAAGTCTACATTGCTGTAAAGGTTCTCTTTTTCTCTTTTGAAATTGGTATTATTTAAAATCTTAAACGTGATGAAGAGATCTCCTTTGGGCCCTCCTTGCGCTCCCGGTCCACCATGCCCTGAAATTTTAATAGTTTGTCCATTCTCTACTCCCGCGGGAATAGTAAGCCTTATACTTTTACCATTTACGGTAAGAGTTTGTTTATGACTAGTAAAAACATCTGTTAGACTTAGCTGAAGCTCTGCATTAAAATCCTGTCCTTTATATTGCGGGGATCTTCCGGTTCCTCGAGATCTGGCACCACCTCCAAACATTTGTTCGAAGAAATCGGAGAAATTATCATCGTCAAAATTACCGGAATATGCCTGTCCTTGTCCACGACCAAAATCACCAAATCCACCACCCTGTTGACCTCTTTGTTGTTTTTCCTGTTCAAATTGATCGGCATGTTGCCAATCTTTCCCGTATTCGTCAAATTTCTTTCGCTTTTCAGGATCGCTCAAAACCTCATTTGCTTCATTTATCTTCTGAAATCGAGCTTTTGCAGAGGCGTCATCAGGATTTAGATCAGGATGATATTTTCTGGCAAGTTTCCTATATGCTTTTTTGATATCTGCTTGTGAAGCAGATTTATTTAGTTCTAATGCCTTGTAATAGTCTATAAATTCCATTGAAAAATTAGTAAGTATCGAGTTGAATTATGAGAAACTGAAATTACAAAATTGAAGCGCATTGTAAGTTAAGTTTTTCCAAAAAGACTAACACCAAAATTAATCGTTAGTTATCCTATCAGGGATTAAATTAGGAATATCTAAAAAATTAAAAATCATATAGTTTCTTTTAATAATCAAACTTCAACAAAACATAAAGTACTTTTAATTAGTTCCAAATCGAGACTTAAATACCGTATAAAGTTTGTGGGAAACTATTTTCAAGTGTATTTTTGCTGTTAAAATTTTATAAAATAATCAAACCAATGGGTGGATTACTTAAATCTTCAGTAGCAAAAAAGTTTGCTATGGCCTTATCGGGACTTTTCTTAGTCCTATTTTTAGCTCAACATTTTACAATTAATTTAACCTCGGTAATAAGTCCGGATACTTTTAATGAGATTTCTCAATTTATGGGAACCAATTTCGTAGTACAGGCAATTTTACAGCCGATACTTATTTTTGGTGTGGTGTTTCATTTTATTATGGGTTTTGTTTTAGAAATTCAAAATAGAAATGCGAGAAATAAGAGTTATGTAAGATTCAATGGAAGCGCAAATTCCAGCTGGATGTCTAGAAATATGATCTATTCCGGAGCTGTAGTTTTGGCCTTTTTAGGACTTCACTTTTACGATTTTTGGGTTCCGGAATTGGTGCATAAATATATAGAATCTAATCCGGCAGATGCCACGAGATATTATGGTGAGTTGATAGAGAAATTTGAGAGCCCTGTGAGAACTGGCCTTTATGTTATTTCATTTGTATTTTTAATGCTACACTTACTTCACGGATTTTCTTCTTCTTTTCAATCTATGGGAATTAGAAACAAATATTCTGAAGGGATTAGAAAATTCACCGTTGGATACGCTATCATAATTCCATTAGGTTTCATATTTATAGCGTTGTTTCATTATTTTAATAACCTTTAAAAGGTAAGAGTTATGTCAATTTTAGATTCAAAGGTACCCAAAGGACCACTAGAAGATAAGTGGAGCAATTATAAAAATAATATTAATCTAGTTAACCCAGCCAACAAACGTAATATAGATATTATTGTTATTGGTACAGGATTAGCCGGAGGTAGCGCTGCCGCTACGTTAGCAGAGCTGGGATATAACGTGAAAACATTTTGCTATCAAGATTCTCCTAGAAGAGCGCACTCTATTGCTGCTCAAGGTGGAATAAATGCTTCAAAAAATTATCAAGGAGATGGGGATTCTAATTATAGATTGTTCTACGATACTGTAAAAGGAGGAGATTACCGTTCTCGCGAAGGAAATGTTTACCGTCTTGCGGAGGTTTCCGGAAATATTATAGATCAATGTGTTGCTCAAGGAGTGCCGTTTGCAAGAGAATATGGTGGAATGTTAGATAACCGTTCTTTTGGAGGGGTATTAGTTTCACGTACTTTTTATGCTAAAGGACAAACTGGACAACAGTTATTACTTGGGGCGTATTCAGCAATGAACCGCCAAATAAATCGTGGTAAGATACAGGCTTTTAACCGTCATGAAATGATGGATGTGGTGGTTGTTGGAGGTAAGGCCAGAGGAATTATTGCCAGAGATATGGTAACAGGAGCAATAGAACGTCATTCTGCACATGCTGTGGTTTTAGCTTCTGGAGGATATGGAAACGTATTTTACCTATCTACCAATGCAATGGGAAGTAATGTAATGGCGGCGTGGCGAGCGCACAGACGAGGCGCATATTTCGCAAATCCATGTTATACACAAATCCATCCAACATGTATTCCGGTTTCGGGAGATCATCAGTCTAAATTGACTTTGATGTCTGAATCTCTTAGGAATGATGGTAGAATTTGGGTTCCGAAGAAATTAGAAGATGCAGAAGCAATTCGTGCTGGTAAGAAAAAGCCGACAGAACTTTCTGAAGATGAAAGAGATTACTATTTAGAAAGAAGATATCCTGCATTTGGAAACCTAGTACCACGAGATGTGGCTTCCAGAGCTGCAAAAGAACGTTGTGATGCTGGTTTTGGAGTAAATAAAACAGGAGAAGCTGTTTACTTGGATTTTGCTAGTGCAATAGAGCGTTACGGAAAAGAGGAAGCATTCACTGCGGGACATAAAAATCCTTCAGAAGAAGAAATTAAAAAATTAGGAAAAGAAGTTGTTGAGTCTAAATACGGAAACTTATTCCAGATGTACGAGAAGATCGTAGATCAAAATCCGTATAAAACTCCAATGATGATCTATCCTGCGGTTCATTACACAATGGGTGGACTTTGGGTAGATTACAACTTGCAAACCACTATCCCCGGATGTTACTCGGCTGGAGAAGCAAATTTTTCTGACCATGGTGCAAACAGACTTGGTGCTTCAGCCTTAATGCAAGGTTTAGCAGATGGATATTTTGTATTGCCTTATACAATTGGTGACTACCTTGCTCAAGATATTAGAACGGGAGAGATTCCAACTGATACTTCAGAATTTGAATCGGCTGAGAAAGAAGTTTCCGACAGAATAAATAAATTAATGAATGCCGGTGGACAACATTCTGTAGATTTTTACCACAAGAAATTAGGTAAGATCATGTGGGACAAATGTGGAATGTCTAGAAATGCAATAGATCTTAAAGAGGCTATTAATGAAATAGCTCAATTACGTGAGGATTTCTGGAAAAATGTGAAAGTTCCTGGAACTGCAGATACTAAGAATGCTGAATTAGAAAAAGCAGGAAGAGTTGCAGATTTTCTTGAATTAGGAGAACTTTTCGCAAAAGATGCATTGCATAGAGAGGAATCTTGTGGAGGTCATTTTAGAGAAGAATATCAAACAGAGGATGGTGAAGCATTAAGGGATGATGAGAACTTTAAATATGTTGCAGCATGGGAATATACAGGAAAACCAAGTGATGCAATTCTTCATAAAGAGGAATTAATATTCGAAAACATTGAGTTGAAAACTAGAAGTTATAAATAAAAGTTCAAAAAGTTAATGGTTCATGGTTAATGATAAATTGAAATGGATAAAATAAAATCTATTGAAGATCTCAATTGCTGGAAAACTGCAAGAGAATTAAGACAAGAGATTTTAATTTTAATTTTAAAATTCTCTATCCATGAAAAATTTGAATTAATTGCTCAAATGAGAAGAGCTTCCAGATCTGTTAAGCACAATATTGCTGAAGGATATGGGAGGTTTCATTTTAAAGAGAATGTACAGTTTTGTAGAATTTCTAGAGGGTCATTATACGAGTTATCAGATCAGTTAATCACTGCTTTGGACGAAGGTTATATAGAAGAAGATTATTTCAAAAAATTGAAGATAAAGGTTGTTGAATGCATCGCAATTTTAAATGGATATATAAAGTATTTAGTAAATGCGAATCAGACCAATAACATTTAACTTTTAATCAATTAACATTATAAGGTAATGAAGCTTACATTAAAAATATGGCGTCAGGAAAATGCCGCTACTAAAGGGAAAATGGTAGATTATAACATTGATGGAATAGACGGAGATATGTCTTTTCTGGAGATGTTAGATGTACTTAACGAGGAGTTGGTCAATAAAGGTGAGCAGCCAGTAGAATTTGATCACGATTGTCGTGAGGGAATCTGTGGTTCATGTTCTTTACAGATCAACGGGGAGCCTCATGGTCCAGATCGTTTGGTCACCACTTGTCAATTACACATGCGTACCTTCAAAGATGGAGATACTATTGTTATAGAACCTTTTAGAGCAAAAGCATTTCCGGTGATCAAGGACCTTATTGTAGACCGTACGGCCTTCGATAGAATTCAGCAAGCTTATGGATATATTTCTGTAAATACTTCTGGAAATACAATAGATGCGAATACCATTCCTATTGAAAAGGAAAATGCAGATGACTCTTTTAATGCAGCAACTTGTATTGGATGCGGAGCTTGTGTGGCTGCATGTAAAAATGCCAGTGCAATGCTATTTACTTCAGCAAAAGTGAGTCAGTTCGCGTTGCTTCCTCAAGGTGAAGTAGAGGCAGATAGACGTGTTTTAGCAATGGTAGAGCAAATGGACAAAGAAGGTTTTGGAAACTGTTCAAATACCGGAGCCTGTGAGATAGAATGTCCTAAAGGAATTTCTCTAGAGAACATCGCAAGAATGAATAGAGAATTTTTGAAGGCTAACGTAAAATAGGTTTCCGAAAATCTAAATATAAAAAAATCCCGAAGTTCCTGCTTCGGGATTTTTTATTTAATTTATTGAACGTTGCGAGTGTTTCATTCGCTCATTTATGAAGCTTCGAACAAATTCTGTAGTTATACCAAAGGCAATATGCGCAAATAATTCATTTGCCTGCATTTTAATGGGAATATCTGTAGGTTTAGATTCTAGACCAACAAGAGGTAAAGAAGTCTCATGA
This sequence comes from Flavobacteriales bacterium, assembly GCA_038233835.1. GTDB lineage: Bacteria > Bacteroidota > Bacteroidia > Flavobacteriales > Flavobacteriaceae > Gillisia. Next base: position 20,722 of record JBBSVD010000008.1, read on the forward strand.
GTAGATATCCAAGTGGTTGCTCCAAATATAATTCCATCTGCAATATTCATTTCATCTTTATCCTTCTTGCCATACCCATAAGCTGCGGCTATACTCGCTCCAAAGGGAAAGTTCACTAATTGCTCTGCTAAAGCTTCGTTCTCTGCACTTATTGGTGTTCCTGTGATTTTTGTAGAGAGATCGTCCACGATTTTTAATTGCGCAGATTTCTGCTCTATCTTTCTAACTGGTAAAAATTGTTCTATTAATGTTTTAACTGCCGTTCCTGCTAATCCTCCAACAAATCCGGAAATAAGGCCCCTGGAAGTGGTAGACATATAAGTATCTTTTTGCAAAAAAGTATCTAGGTTCATAGTGTTTCAATTTGGAGATAAAGCTATTTATATTCTGATTTCCTTCCAATCTTTTAACATGCATTTAGCAGCGGGAATTTTATTTTTTTTAATTTTACTGGACATGAAAAAATTAAACATAGCCCTTATTCAAGCAGATCTAGCTTGGGAGAATATCAAAAAAAATCTTCAACAATTTGAAGAAAAAATAACGGAAGTAGATGCTGATGTAGATCTTTTTATTCTACCAGAAATGTTTAGTACCGGCTTTTCCATGAATGCTGAAGATTTGGCAGAACCTAAAACCGGGCATACTTTAAAATGGATGCAGCGAATTGCAAGTGAAAAAAATGCTGCAGTAACTGGGAGTGTAATAGTTAAAGAGAACAACAACTATTTTAATAGGCTCTATTTTGTATTTCCGGACAAAACTTTTGAGAAATATGATAAACATCACACTTTTACTTTAGCAAAAGAACATGAAACTTATACTGCCGGGAAAGAGCGCTTAATTGTTGAATATAAAGGATGGAAAATTTGTCCATTGGTGTGTTATGATCTTCGATTTCCTGTATGGGCTAGAAATACAGATGATTATGATCTACTTATCTATGTAGCCAACTGGCCAAAAACCAGAATTCATGCTTGGGATGTACTTTTACAAGCGAGAGCAATAGAAAACATGGCTTATTGTGTAGGTGTTAACAGAACGGGTCTAGATGGTAACAAATATGAATATACAGGGCATACCGCTGTCTATGATGTTTTAGGTGCTAAAATGTTTGAACATGAGAGTGGAGAATTCACCAAAATAGTAACACTAGATAAAGATAATCTTCAAGAGACTAGAAAAAATCTTAAATTCCTTCAGGATAGAGATCAGTTTATTTTAAAATAAAGGTCTGATTTATATCCCAGTTAGATCTAACTTCTAATAGATCCGGAAAATAGATTATTTCCTCAGGAGCTATTTTATTAATATAATTACCAGTATCCCATTTCCCATTGCTATTTGTATCATAAATAACTCTAATAAAATACTCACCTGGCTGGATAAGTAGAAAAGCAATATTGGTGTTTTCTTGAGAGATCTTTTCTGCGATGATTACGCCGTTCGCATCAGTCAGCTGAACGATAACTGGAAAGCTTCTAACGTTCTGCAAATTTAAACGCACATTTCCGTAATCTGAAAGCGATTTGGTTTTCAGTGTTTTATTTATGGTATCATTTGTTGAATCAAAGAAATCTGTAATGGCACCCGGTAATAATTGAATACTATAAGTGTCATTTTCACTTCTCTCAAACTGGAACTTTACATTATTATTCAATTTATTTAATTCGGTGCTAAATGCCACGTCTGCAGAATCCTTATTCATTATTTTTATTAGAGATTTATCTACGCTAACAATTGGTGTATTGGCTTTTACTACGAAGGTTTTATCGAAATCTAACGTTGAGGAAGGTTCAGAAGTAATAGTTAAAGAATCTGCCTTCATATCAGAAATACGGCTCATTAAAGAAGTGCTTCCTGCTTCAGAAATAAACTCCACTTTTAAACTATCTAGTTGCGAAAAAGGTTTGTACCAAAGATGCAAACTGTCCTTATCTGCGATCTTTGTTAACCTATATTCCAGATCTGGTGTAGGAGAAATTGATCTTACCGAAACACTATCCAGATTTGTAGTTCCCTTATATCCAATTAAAAGTTTTTGTTTAGCAACTTGCTTAGGTCTTTCCGGTTTAAAATTTAGCACTTCCTTGAACAATGTCAAGTGATAAGTGGTATCTGATGGTACTGTAATTGTCTTTTCTAAAAAAGCGACCTTCTCCTTTCCAGGATTGTACTTATAGTCGTTATTCAGATCTCTTACTGCTACCAGATGATAAAGTCCTTCTTTGATGTTAGTAAGCTCAAAAGTTTTCAAACTATCCAAAGTATTAGTAATATATCGGGGTGGAGTATTATAAATTAAAGAATCTGTATAGGTTTCATTTGCATCATATAGCATTACAGAAATATAGGGATCTGCCTCCTTTAATAAAGCATCAGAAACAGTTCCTTTTACAGTTAATGAATCTATATAATCTCCAGTAGAAAAGACATACTTAAAATATGGCAGTGGATTCCCTTCATTGTTATCTACAACACTATTTCCAAAATTTATAGCATAGGTAGTATTTTCTCTAAGCGTATCCTTTAATTTGATTCTTATGTATTTGCTAGGTGATCCAAGAGGTGTTATTTCTGGCTTATTAGCCATTGGAGGCGAAATGATTATCTGTTTTTGGGCATCGTCTAGTTTAATATATTCATCAAAATAGATCCTGATCTCTTTATCATTAAATTGAGTGGAGTAATTCTCTGGAGTAGCACGTATAAATTTTGGAGGATCCTTATCCAATTCCCCACCTTGCGGAGTTCCTTTTTTTGCACATTGAATAAATGTAAGGGAAAGAAGCATCAGTAATAATCCTGAAAAACAATTTTTCATTTAGGCCAAAATTTTAAACAAAGTAACAATTATTTTTTGTTTTAGTCATGCAGTAAAAGCCATTGTAGCAATACTGATCTTTACATTTTCTTCTTCCAAAAGCACTTCAGCACAAGCTTCTAAAGTTGCGCCTGTTGTTATAAGATCGTCTATAAGTAAAACATGCTTATTTTTTATCTTTTCTGAATTTACAAGAACAAAGCTTTCTTCAATATTTCCCCATCTCGCTAGTCTGCTTTTAAGTGTTTGAGTGGTAGAATAGGAGGTTTTTTGAAGTACATCGTCGACATACGGCACATTTAACGCAATTGAGATCTGTTTTCCGAATTCTTCAACTTGATTAAATCCTCTTTTTCGCAATTTCTTTTTATGCAAAGGGACTGGGATAACCATTTCCACTTTTGTGTACTCATTTGTCTTAGCCAGTTCTTCACCAAGCCAGTTTCCTAGATAGGTACCAATTTCTTGATGCCCTCTATACTTAAGGCTATGAATTAATTGTTGAACCCCGCTCTTTTTCTTAAATAATAGCAGCGAAGTGGCATTTTCAATGGGAATCCTACCATAAAATACTTTTTCAACCGGATTGTCGTTATCTTGATGAAAATTAGTAACAGGAAGTTCATTCACGCAAGATGTGCATAGAATTTTTTGATTTATATACAATTCAGAGCCACAAATCTGGCAGATATCGGGATAAAATAAATTGATTAAATCTTGAAACATTAGTTAATGTATTGTAATTTCGCTAATTAAACCAATAAATTACAAACTAAATCACATTTATTATGACCGAAACAAAAAGCAATACCGCCCTTAAAATTCTTACCGGTATTTTGGCAGTGGCCTTGGTAGCATTAGGAATTTATACGGTTAAATTTTATAATGAAGAAAAAGAGAATAAAGCAATATTGCAAAAAGAAAAGTCTGTTATAGAAAATGAGTTAAATGATTTGATCGTGAAATATGATGAAGCCATTGAAAAGAATGAAGTATTAGATCAAGATATGGTTAATGCAAGAGAGCGTATCTCAAAATTATTAGATTCGGTTAAAGATTCTGAAGCTAATCTTGTTTTGATCTCTAGATACAGAAGAGAGATCGGGGCCTTAAAAAGTGAAAAGGATAGGTTATTTAGAGTGGTGGATAGTTTAAGCAACCGAACTCGTATGATGGCCATGACCATAGATAGTACCAACACGGTACTAGCTCAAAGGGTTAAATTGTCAGATTCCTTGCAGGTTAATAACCAAAGCTTATCAACTAAGGTTGACAAGGCTTCTCAGTTAAAGATCACTTCTCTTAAAGGGGAAGGAGTTATTGTTAGGAATAGTGGAAAACTAATTGAAAATGATAAAACTCGTAGAATAGACCAAGTAAGAACATGTTTCACCATTAGTTCTAATGATCTTGCTAAAGCGGGAGAAAAAACCATGTATGTTCAAGTTTACAATCCTGAAAATGAATTAGTGGGTGACCAAATAGCTGTTAAACATGATGGCGGTGTGATGATGTACAGTGCAACTTCTACAGTTTTCTATGAGAATGAAGAGTTGGATGTTTGTATCCTTTCTAAAACAAAAGGTGATAAATTGTTAAGTGGTACTTATAAAGTATATGTTTACGAAGGTTCGCAATTAATTGGTACGTCTTCTTTCAACTTAAATTAATAAATTAATAAAATTCCTAAACCGCCTTGACCTTAATCAAGGCGGTTTTTTTATTTTTGCGCTATGGCAAAACAAGAAGATTTATTCAAGAATGTAATTTCCCATGCTAAAGAGTATGGTTATATTTTCGCTTCTAGTGAGATATATGATGGGTTAAGTGCTGTTTATGATTATGGGCAGAATGGAGCTGAACTTAAAAAGAATCTTAAAGAGTACTGGTGGAAGAGCATGGTGCAACTTCACCAGAATATTGTAGGGATAGATGCCTCAATCTTGATGCATCCTAAAACTTGGAAAGCATCCGGACATGTAGATGCCTTTAATGATCCATTGATAGATAACAAGGATTCCAAGAAAAGATACCGTGCAGACGTGTTGGTGGAGGATTATGCCGAAAAAATAAACATCAAAGCGCAAAAAGAGATTGAAAAAGCTAAAAAACGGTTTGGAGACACTTTTAATGAAGAAGAATTTGTAACAACCAATCCAAGAGTTGTTGGATATTTGGCAGATAGAAAACGAATTTTAGAGCGCTTAGCTAAATCTTTAACTAATGAAGATCTTGAAGATGTAAAAGCCTTGATTGAAGAATTGGAAATTGCAGATCCAGATACGGGATCTCGTAATTGGACAGAAGTTCGTCAATTCAATTTGATGTTTGGCACTAAAATGGGAGCTTCAGCAGATTCCTCAACAGATCTTTATTTAAGACCAGAAACTGCACAAGGAATTTTCGTGAATTTCTCAAACGTTCAAAAAACAGGAAGAATGAAGATCCCATTTGGGATCGCACAAATAGGTAAAGCCTTCAGAAATGAAATTGTTGCAAGACAATTCATATTTAGAATGCGTGAATTCGAACAAATGGAAATGCAATTTTTTGTGCGTCCGGGGGATGAAATGAAATGGTATGAGCACTGGAAAGAGCAACGTATTAAATGGCATTACTCTCTAAATTTAGGACAAGAGAACTACCGTTTTCATGATCACGAAAAATTAGCGCACTATGCAAATGCGGCTACTGATATCGAATTTAATTTCCCATTCGGTTTCAAAGAATTAGAAGGTGTTCATTCCAGAACAGATTTCGATCTAAAAGCACATGAAGCGCATTCAGGTAAAAAACTTAGATTTTTTGATCCGGAATTAAATGAGAATTATGTGCCTTACGTGATAGAAACTTCTATTGGACTCGATAGAATGTTCTTAGCGGTACTTTCATCATCTTTAAAGGAAGAAACCTTGGAGGATGGATCGTCCAGAACAGTTTTAAAATTACCAGCAATTCTCGCACCTACTAAAGCAGCCATCTTGCCATTGGTTAAAAAAGATGGTTTACCAGAATTAGCACAAAAGATTATAGACGATCTTAAATGGGACTTTAAAGTTCAATACGACGAGAAAGATGCCATTGGAAGAAGATATAGAAGGCAAGATGCTGCAGGAACGCCCTTATGTATTACCATAGATCACGATTCTCTTACAGATAATGCTGTAACTATTAGATATAGAGACACCATGGAACAAAAAAGAGTTCCAATTTCTGAACTTCCAAAACTTATTAAAAAGGAAACAGATTTTAAACATTGGATGAAAGATTAAGCTTGCAATTTTAAATAAACAAGATTTCGAGGCAATTAATTATTAATTGCCTCTTTTATTTATATTATTTTATAATTGACTATTTTTAAGTTTTTAATTGTTAGATGCTTTCCTTGGACAATAATATGATCAAAAACTTACCATTCTACGCGCTATTCTTTCTGCTATTCTCATTGCAAGCTTCGGCACAAAAAAGAGAGATATCTGGTCCCGTATTCGTGGATTCGGCCAAAGCTGTGTCGGTTTCAGCATTTTCAACCAGAAAATTGAAGGCTCCTTCTACAGAATACAAATTGGTAAATCCAAGAAATAGAGGAATTAACAAAGTAGTGCCAGGTAAAGGTTTGCCTAAAACACAAGACCCTGCAATTCAATCTAAAATGGGGGAATTGCCTGGAAAAGCTCCACTTTTTACTTTTGATGCAGCAGTTTCTCAATCTACACCAACAGATCCAACAGGAGCTGCAGGTTTAGATCATTATGTTAATGGTTGGAACTCTGCATTTTCTATTTTCGATAAAAACGGACTTCAAGTTGTACCCCCAGCTTCACTTTCTAGTATTGGAGGGGAATTCACAAATGAGACTCTAGGAGACCCTATTGTTTTATATGATGAATTTGCAAATAGGTTTTTGATCACACAGTTTAGTGATACTCCTGAAAGTTTTTTAGTGGCTATTTCTAAAACTTCAGATCCGGTAAATGGAGGTTGGACAACCTATAGATTCCCAACAAATGGCGCACTACCAGATTACCCAAAGATCTCCGTTTGGAGTGATGGCTATTATGTAACAACTAATAAAAACTCAAATACTGCCGCCACTAGTCAAGTGGTGTATGTTTTTGAAAGAGATAAAATGCTTCAAGGCCAGAATGCAAAGGTGATTTCTTTCCCATTGCCTGGAATTAGAACCAACGGATTTTATAGTCCCGCAGGATTTCATGCTATGGGAGGAGAACTACCTCCTGTTGGAAATTCACCAATTATATTTATGCAGGATGACGCTTGGGCAGGAGTTTCAGAAGATCATCTAAAAATTTGGAATATCAATGTAGATTGGAACACACCTGCTAATTCTACCATTGCCGAAACTCAAGAATTAGGAACTTCACAAGGGGTTTCCCCATTTATTGCAACTTTTGATGGTGGCGCTTTTTCTAATTTGGCTCAACCTAACAATGCACCAGATTTGGATGTGTTACAGGCTACCATGATGTATATGACTCAATACAGAAGGTTTCCCACTTATAACTCAGCAGTGATGAATTTTGTAGTAGATGTAGATGCTACAGCTGCAGAACATGCCGGTATAAGATGGTATGAATTAAGACAACCTAGAACTGGCGGTAATTGGAGTGTGTATCAAGAAGGAACCTATGCGCCGGATAAAAGCGACAGGTATTCTGGAAGTATCGGGATGGATTCCAAAGGTAATATAGGTCTTGGATTCACTATTCTAGATGACAGTCCAGAATTCCCAATTTTTCCAACTATTAGATATACAGGTAGATTTAGTAATGATCCAAAAGGGATTATGAGTGTTAAAGAAGAAGACATTGCGGTTGGATTAAGCCCAGATCCTTCTTCCAGATATGGAGACTATGCTCATTTAACTGTAGATCCAGCAGATGGATTAACCTTCTGGCATAACGGAGAATACTTTGATAATCCACAGCGTAAAAATGGAGTTGGGGTATTTAAATTAGCACCAAATTTTAATAATGATGTTGGAGTGATCGCTTTGGTAAATCCTATAAATTCCACATTAGGTTCTTCTGAAGCTATAACAGTAACCATAAGAAATTTCGGAGTCAATTCTCAAACCAATATTCCGGTTAGCTATTCTATTGATGGAGGAACTGTATTTACCGAGGTTTTCACAGGTTCTATTGCAGGAACCAGTTCTGTAAACTTTACATTTTCTACTCAAGCAAATTTAGGTGTAATTGGTCAGGATTATGCTTTTACTTCTTCAACTAATTTAGATACTGACGAAAATAGACCGAACGATACGTTTACAACCACGATAAAAAACCTTTTTCCCAACGATGTAGGGGTTACCTCAATAGACTCTCCTGCAACCGGGCTTAGATTAACTTCTACAGAAAATGTTACTATTACTATCGAGAATTTTGGTGGTGAACCGCAATCTAATATTCCAGTGGCTTATAGAATTGAGAATAACAGAAAGGTTAATGAGGTTTTTCCAGGAACTATTGCTGTGGGACAAAATGCGGTTTATACTTTTTCTGAAAAAGCCAATCTCTCTACTTCTGGGCGTTTTTTAATTTATGCGGAAACTAATTTGCCAGATGATGAAGATACCACGAATGATTCTAAAACTAAATCTGTAGCTAATTTAAATTGTATTCCAGAAGGATCTGACTGTTCTAGTTTTGGCGACGGAATTTCTTATTTTGAATTAGAAGATATATTAAATGAGCGTATCCCTTGTACAAGTGGTTATGCCGATTTTATTGGATTTTCTACCGATTTGGACCGTTCTCAAGGAACTTTTACTGTAACTGTAAAAACACTATTTGATAATCCTCAAGATGAAAAATTCTCTATGTGGATAGATCTAAATGATAATGGTGCTTTTGATGATGTTGAGAGAGTTATAACTTCACAGAATATTCCCTCAGCTAATACGGCATTTTCTTATGACTTTGATCTACCAAAAGATGCACCTTTAGGTCAACATTTACTAAGGATTAGAGCGGGTGATACTTCTTTTGGAGGAGATCTTAACAATCCTTGTAGCGTTTTGGATTTTGGCTCTACTCATGACTATACCGTTAAAATTGTAGATTCTACATTGGATCTGGACGACTTTTTATTGAACGAAGCCAATCTTGAAATAGCATCTCAAGGAAATGGTATTTATAGAGTTTTCTTAGAAACTCAGTTTGATCAGACATTAAGAATTACTGTACATGATTTATTAGGTCAAAAAATGATAGAGAACAAAGTTGAGAGCAATGGGCAAGGATATCTTTATGAATTTGATATGTCTTACGCTGCAACCGGAGTATATTTATTAAGAATAGGAACCCGTGACGTGGGAATCGTTAAGAGATTTATTGTAAAGTAATCTAATTTCAATATCACATTGAATGCTTCAATTTTTTTTGAATTCTTCTTCTATTCCCTATTTTTGGGAAAAATTGAACAATCTTAGTCATGAAAATTATCTCATATAATGTTAATGGTATTCGGGCTGCCGTTAGAAAAGGTTTTGTAGAATGGTTAGCTGCTGCTAATCCAGACGTTATTTGTCTTCAGGAAATAAAAGCTTCGCCAGATCAGTTAGATCTCAGTTTATTTGAAAATATAGGGTATAAATACCACTATTGGTATCCTGCACAAAAGAAAGGATATAGTGGTGTTGCTATTTTAAGCAAACATGAACCTTTAAATGTTCAATATGGAACAGGAATAGATTATATGGATCTTGAAGGGAGAAATATTCGTGCAGACTTTGAAGGCTTTTCTGTGATGAGTTTGTATTTACCTTCAGGAACAAACTTAAACAGGCTTGAACACAAGCTTCAATATATGGCAGATTTCCAAGGCTATATAACTAAACTTCGCGAAACAATTCCAAATTTAATCATTTGTGGTGATTATAATATTTGCCATAAAGCTATAGATATTCACGATCCGGTTAGGCTAAAAAACACTTCTGGATTTTTGCCTGTAGAACGCGATTGGATAGATGGATTTATGAAAACCGGTTTCATAGATACTTTCAGGCATTTTAATAAAGAAGCTTCAGACCAATATTCTTGGTGGAGTTATAGAGCCAATGCGCGTGCTAATAATAAAGGTTGGCGTATAGATTATAATTTAGCATCCAAGCCCTTAGAGCAAAATTTAAAACGTGCAGTTATCTTACAAGATGCCATGCATAGTGATCATTGTCCGGTGCTGCTGGAATTAGAATCTGTTTACTCGGCTAAAAGTCAGTAGTTAAAAAATTATATATCATTTTTTTCAGAACTCTTATTTCTGAAAAATACTAAATCTTTCAAATGAAATTTACTATACTTCCAAATTCCGATATAAAAGTTAGCAAGATCTGTTTGGGCTCTATGACTTGGGGTCAGCAAAACACCGAAAAAGAAGGGCATGAGCAAATAGAGTATGCATTAGACCAAGGGATCAATTTTATAGACACGGCAGAAATGTACTCGATTCCGGCAAATAAGGATACCCAAGGAAGTACAGAAAAGATCATTGGGAGTTGGTTTAAAAAATCAGGAAAACGAAGCGATGTTGTGCTTGCTTCTAAGATTGCTGGTCCAGGTAAAGCCATGGCTCATATAAGGCCCAATTTAGGCTTCTCCAAGGATGCTCTAAATGATGCTCTTGGAAAAAGTTTAAAAAGGCTTCAGACAGACTATATAGATCTTTATCAATTACACTGGCCGGAACGGAATTCTAATTTCTTCGGAAAACGTGGTTATGAACGAGATCTTAGTGAAGAATGGGAAGATAATTTTAAAGAGATCCTTTTCAATTTAAATGAATTGATCAAGGAAGGTAAGGTCAAAAAGCTCGGACTTTCAAATGAATCTCCTTACGGGGTGATGCGTAGCCTCGAGGAAGCCAGACATGGAGCGCCAAAAATTATCACAGTTCAAAACCCTTATAGTTTACTTAATAGGAAAGATGAAATAGGATTGACTGAAATTTATCATCGTGAAAATGTAGGCTTATTCCCATATTCACCTTTAGGGATGGGATCTTTAAGCGGAAAATATTTGAAAGATAAGAATGCTTCAGGAAGATTAACCTTATTTCCTCAATACGGGAGATATGGCAATCCGCAGGCAGTAGAAGCTATCAAAAAATATGTTGCATTAGCTGAAAAACACAATATGAATCCTTCACAAATGGCACTTGCTTTTGTAAACACTCGACCATTTGTAACCAGCACCATTATTGGAGCCACCACAATGGAACAATTAAAAGAAAATATAGGAAGTATTAAGCTAGAACTATCTGAAGACATTTTAAAAGAAATTGATGATATTCATGAAGCTATTCCTAATCCAGCTCCCTAATAAATTGGTGCTGCTAGGGATGAATGAAGAAAAAATGAATTATTAAGATTCGAGTCTTTTATATGAAACCAATCTTCCGTTTGTCCTAATATATGGATTGTGTCTCCTGCAGAAAGTCTTCGAATAATTTTCGAATTTTTGACTGAATTGGAGTTTCGTAAGTTCGCGTTGTTTTTAATTATCGCCAGTTGATTTTTTGGGAAAAAAGAACTTTTTTCTGGAAACTTAAAGTCATTCTTTTTAATAAAATAGTAGGGGTTTATTGCTCCTGAATATCCGCTATAAATTCCAAAATGTAAATGTGGAGCAGTGGACCTAGCATTTCCGGTATTTCCAACAAAACCTAGCGTATCACCAGCTTTAACCTGATATTTTTTAATAGTTGAAATACTGTCTAAATGCGCATAATATAAAGAATATCCTCTTTTAGTATCACGCAACCATACTTGTTTTCCTCCTAAACCTTTCTCACCGCTGGAAGTAATTCTACCATCCACACTAGCAATTACAGGTGTGCCGCGTTTTGCAAAAATATCTATACCCTCATGAGATCTTTTGCCACCATCTCTCTCTGCTCCCCAAAAACTTTGAGCATCGCTATTTTTTCCACTTGCAACAGGGAAAAGGTATAGCGGAGATCTTTTTATTTCTATGTTAAAATATGAACTAGCTTCAATTTCTGGTTGAATTACAACCCTGTAAAGGTTGTCTTCTTCAATTTCTAATTTCAGTATTGCTCTATCAAATTTTGAGCTTTTTATTTTTTTATAAGTTGTGTTTGAAATGTAGAAAACATCGATAAACGTTAGAGATGTTGTAGAGTCTTGCTCAATTTTTACCGAAAGCAAATCTCCACGATGAAGTTCCAATAAGTAGGAAAAAACAGGAAAACTTTTAGGGAAAAATTTACCCGATTCGCGGTAGGGCAACTCAATAAAGGCGCTATCATTTTCTAAAGACTTCTCATTTTCTGTTTCCCAGATAGAAAATAATTCGGCGTTAATTTTTAGATCCCTTTTATAAATTTCACGGGCAGTAGGATTTGTAAGAAAATCACCCACTTTATTAACTTTAGAACATCCTTCTAAAAGGAAAATAATTAAGAGTAGCGGTAAAATTCTGCTTTGCATTCCTCCAATTTTGTTATTTGTAAAACACAGTAATTATGCCAGATTAGCCAAATAAAAAACTCACCACATCTTCTATCTTTGCAACTTTTTGAATCTTAATAGCATAATTAGTTTTAGGAAGTTTTGTTTGCTTGGAGATCATGATGGTTGCAAACCCAAGCTTTTCAGCTTCTAAAATGCGTTGCTCTGCTCTGGTTACAGGTCTTATTTCACCGGCCAATCCAATTTCTGCAGCAAAACAAATATCTTTATCTATCGCAATATCTTCATTAGAAGAAAGAATTGCAGCGATCACCGCGAGATCTATTGCAGGGTCGTCTACGGAAATTCCTCCTGTTACGTTCAAAAAAACATCTTTTGCGCCTAATCTAAAACCAGCCCTTTTTTCGAGTACTGCTAAAAGCATGTTCAACCTCTTGGCATTATACCCAGTTGTAGATCGCTGAGGTGTCCCGTAGACAGCTGAACTAACCAGCGCCTGTATCTCGATCATCAAAGGCCTCATACCTTCCAAAGTTGCAGAGATAGCCGTTCCGCTAAGTCCTTCATCATTTTTGGAGATCAATATTTCTGAAGGGTTGGAAACCTCTCTTAAACCGCTTCCTAACATTTCATATATTCCTAATTCATGCGTAGAACCGAATCTGTTCTTGTTTGCTCTTAAAATTCTATATACATGATTTCTATCGCCTTCAAATTGCAATACGGTGTCTACCATGTGTTCTAAAACCTTAGGTCCCGCGATGCTTCCTTCTTTGGTGATATGTCCAATTAAAATTACCGGAACACCGGTTTCTTTTGCGAATTTTATTAATTCTGCAGTGCACTCCCTAACCTGTGAGATACTACCAGGAGAACTTTCTATATAATCGCTATGAAGGGTTTGAATAGAATCTACAATTACAATTTCTGGCCGCAAAGTTTCAATTTGTTTGAAGATATTTTGTGTTTTGGTTTCAGTAAGAATATAGCAATTCGCGGGGTTTGGATTAATCCGCTCGGCACGCATTTTAATTTGTTGCTGACTTTCCTCCCCGGACACATATAAGGTTTTATGACTTAAATTAAGAGAGATCTGTAAAAGTAAGGTGCTTTTTCCTATTCCGGGTTCTCCGCCTAAAAGAATAAGCGAACCTGGGACGATTCCTCCACCTAATACACGATTTAATTCGGCATTATTGGTATCTAATCTGGTTTCAGAGGAAACTTCTATTTCAGCAATTTTAAGAGGTTTTGCAACCCGTTTCACTTCTCTAATTTCTGGCGATTTCCATCCTGTTTTATCTGGAGTTTCTATAACTTCCTCTACAAGTGTGTTCCACTCTTTACAAGCCGAACATTGTCCTTGCCATTTTGAGTGTTGGGTGCCACAATTCTGACAATAAAATGTGGTTTTTATCTTCGCCATAAATAAGTAAAAGTGAAAAGTTATTCTCTAGAACTACAAAGGATCAATATCCGAAATCCTGTTTGATTTTTTCTGCTTTTTCAAGCATAAAATCTATTGTTAGAAAAGAAATGGATTCTTGACCGTATGCTTTTTGATAACTGCGCATTGCTCTTTTGGGATTCCCTGTTTCTTCATCATACCTCGCTTCAAAATAAGTACCTAACATCGTTTTAGGGTAATGTTTATAAGCAAGTTTAGAAAGCTTATCAAGTTCCTCCCATTTTTCTGTCTTCTCCATTGCATTATATGCAGCCATTATATCATTTAAACGGATCTTTTTATCAACGTGAAATAGTGTATTAATATTTTGATATTTTTCTACCAAATAATCATAAGCAGATACCGATGTTTGTAAAAGTGTTCGGTTATACTCGAAAATAGAAATAGGGCGATAAACTTCGAAGATCTCTACCAAAGCTTTAGGGATAGCATTTCCTGCCATGGTGTAATGAGAAGCTTTAGGAAAATTATCGAAATTATAATGAACATTCTCATTGGTAATAGCCTTCAGCTTAGTGTCGAAGCTAATAATAGGTTCTTTAAGTGCAGGAATATCTTCTTCTGAAGTGGAAAGATAGTACCAAATCTTTGTTTCAGTTTTGGACAATGCAGCCGTTACTCTATCTGCCATTTCTGGAGCAAGATCTGGACTTATATTTATATAGCCTTGAAACAATGGACTTTCCTTTAGCAGGTAATAATTGATGAAATTTGCAGTATAATCGTGTCCCATTATTACTCTAAATGGGGCAGTTCTATAATTTGAATCCAAGAAAGGCAGAAGTTCCATCCCGATAAATTCAAAGAAATTTGCACCTGTATCTGAAGGCAAAAATCGTTTATCATCGTAAAAAGCATCAGATTCACGAGAGTTGCTCTGATTAATTCCTACCACAATCATTTCTGGAATATCTTCCCAATAAGAATAGAAATCAACATTTCCTGCAACAGGTTCAAATAAATAATCTCCATCTAAAACAATTAGAATAGGATAAGATTTTTCCTTATTCTTATCGTAATTTCTTGGAAGTTGGATCTTTAATTGTCTTTCCTCTCCAATTTTTGAAGATTTTAAAGACTTGTAAATTGTTTGTGCTGTAAAAAGATTAGGGGCTAAAAACAGACAAATTAAAAGTAATTTTTTAATCATAGGTCAAGTTTTAATTGTCATGTACAATATAGTATTTTATTTACTACGATTGTAAAGTGGTAGTAATAAGAAGGATAGTCCGCCGATAATTATTATAAGTAAGGTTTGTGTTCCCCAAGTGATCCATCCAAACGCCTCTCCAGCCTGTTTGCTTACGCCAAACAGCATAAGGCTTGCACCTATTGCTATTGGATAAACTCCAATTCCACCGTTGGTTGCAGAAATAGCAAATGAGCCAACTACAAATGCCAGCAGGACTACTCCAAATGGAAGCGTTGCCGTTTCAGGAACGGTAAAAATTAAGGCGTAAAACATGCAAATATACATCGTCCAGATAAACAGCGTATGTAAAATAAAGGCTCCTTTTTGCTTCATTTTAAGAATACTTCTCATTCCTTCCAGCAATCCTTTAGCAAACTTTTTAATTTTTTTGAAGAATGCAATTTTAGAATTCCTGATAAGCCTGAGGAATAAAATTCCAACTGCCAGCAAACTCAAAAGAACTGCAATGGTGAAAAACGGATTAATATTGTTTTCCTCAAAATATGCCAGAAGATAATCTGTTTGTGAAACCATAGCTGCTGCAATTACAAGCAAAAGCATTATAAAATCGGCAATTCTTTCAGAAATAATAGTCCCGAAAGCTTTCTCGAATGGGATCTTTTCATAACTAGATATAGTAACACCTCTTAAAACTTCGCCAGATCTTGGAATTCCAAAATTCGCTAAATAAGCTACCATGACTGCCATAAAACTATTCAAGAATTTTGGCTGATATCCAAGAGGCTGTAACAGAAATTTCCAACGATATGCTCGAGAAAGATGAGATAGCAGTCCACAGAGCATGGAGATTAAAATGAAAATAGGATTTGCAGAAGTAATGTTATTTAATAATTCTTGTCGCTCTAATGGAGTTGCATTTTTTATTGAAAACCAGATCAAAAAAACTCCCAACAATAGTGGAAGTATAATCTTTAAAATTTTGAAGGTAGTTTTTTTCAAGAATTAATTTAAAAGATTGTTTTCTTCATTTGGGAAAACCAATGCTGGTTTAAAAGATTTTGCTTCCTCTAATTCCATAATTGCGTAAGTGATCAAGATAAGAATATCCCCTTTTGCCACTCTTCTTGCAGCAGCTCCATTTAAAGTGATCTCACCAGAATTACGCGGTCCTGGAATAGCATAAGTTTCTATTCTTTCCCCATTGTTATTATTAACTATCTGCACTTTTTCTCCTTCAATAATATTAGCAGCTTCCATAAGATCTTGATCTATGGTAATGCTACCAATATAATTTAGATCTGCACCAGTGCATTTTACGCGATGAATTTTGGATTTTACTACGTGAATTAGCATACTTATAATTTAATAATTTAAGGCCACATTATCTATAAGCCTAATGTTCTCAGAATAAACCGCAATAAATGCTCTATAGTTTATACCTTCAACTTTCTTGGTTATTGGTTTTAAAGTTTCACTATCGGCAATTTGGAAATACTCTAATTTAAAATATGGATGAGCATTAAACTCTTTTTCTACCCATTTCGATATCTGATTTGCACTTTCTGTGCCAAATTTATCTATTACTTTAAGAAGGGTTTCATGAATAAATGAAGCTTCCAATCTTATTTCCGGGCTTAGTCGTTCATTTCTGGAACTTCTTGCTAATCCATTGTTTTCCCTGTAAATAGGGCATCCTATAACCTCAACAGGCAAATTATTTGATCGAGTTAGATTTTTAATTATCTGTAACTGTTGGTAGTCTTTTTCTCCAAAAAAAGCCTTGTCCGGTTGTACTAATTCAAATAGTCTTTTCACTACAGTTCCAACTCCGTCAAAATGTCCTGTTCTAAATTTGCCTTCCATTTCGCTCTCCAAACCTTCAAATAGGAAATGCTCTGCAACTATTCTATCATCATATAATTCTGATGCATTAGGTGAAAATACATTGATATTCAAATCTAATTTGTCCAATTTTTTTACATCTTCGCCTAAAGTTCTTGGATAATTGTCCAGATCTGATGCATTATCAAATTGGGTAGGATTAATAAAGATACTTACAAAAACCACGTCGCAAACAGCGGCAGCTTGTCTAACCAAAGACAAGTGTCCGTCATGTAGAGCGCCCATTGTAGGCACGAAACCAATGCTAGATCCCTTCTGTTTAAATGCGGAAATAACTTGCGCCAAGACGGCTTTCTCTTTAATAATCTGCATTTTATTATAAAATTAACAGCGTGCAAACTTAATATATTACTGGCAAACTGCATAAAATTTTGTAATTTTGCGTGTTTTTTATTCGCAAAAGCAAAATATTTATGAAAGATAAGAGGA
>JBBSVD010000009.1:0-37897 GCA_038233835.1 Flavobacteriales bacterium
GTAACTGTAATATTAGCAGTAATAGGCGCATTAGTGGTATTGGTAGCATTAAAAGCAGCTATATTTCCGGTTCCAGTGCTTCCTAATCCTATAGCAGTATTATCGTTGCTCCAAGAATATGTAGTTCCAGAAACTGATTCTCCTGTAAAGTTTATTGCAGCGATCTGGTCGGTATTACAAGCAACCACATCTGTAGGTTTTGAAAAAGTAGTTGTAGGATTTACAGTTATAGTAAATGTTTGAGGAGTTCCGTCACAATTATTCGCTTTTGGCGTAACTGTAATATTAGCAGTAATAGGCGCATTAGTGGTATTGGTAGCATTAAAAGCAGCTATATTTCCGGTTCCAGTGCTTCCTAATCCTATAGCAGTATTGTCGTTGCTCCAAGAATAAGTAGTTCCAGAAACTGATTCTCCTGTAAAGTTTATTGTAGCGATCTGGTCGGTATTACAAGCTACAATATCAATAGGTTTAGTAACAATTGGCGTTGGATTGACAGTTAAGGTTGCAACAGCAGATTGTATTGATGGGCAAGTATAGCTTGAAGATCCGGTAATTACCACATCATAATTACCTGCAGTTGTCAATGTTGCTGTTGATAAAGTTAAAGTAGCTGCTGTTTTACCAGCTATATCCACACCACCTTTTCTCCATTGATATGTCAAAGTATCATTGCCAGCATCTGCTGTTACAGAGAATTTCACATCGCTTGCATCTTCACAAACTGTGACAGAAATTGGCTGAGTTGTTATGGCAATATTTTGATCCACCTTCAAAGTTACCTGGTTAGTAGGTACAGCTGCACAAGGGAAAGCTCCTCCTACAATTGCATAATATGAACCAGCATCAGCTAAAGAAGCTTGTTTGAAATTTAAAATATTGGTTGAAGCACCAGTAATATTAGATGAATTTACTATAGCCACTCCACTGCCTATTGTTCCTTTATACCACTGATATGTTAATCCATGGCCAGTAGCTTCAACATTTAATATCACACGGTAACTTGCACAGATAGCAGTATTTAAAGGTTGTGAAGTAATTTTAACAGCTTTTTTAATAGTTAGTGTCATGCTTGAATCTACGGACTCGCAAGGACCAGTTGGATCATTTGTGGTATAAGTTAGGGTAACCGAACCTTTGGTTATATCAGCTGCACTGGGGGTATATTTCGCATCAGGATTATTATCGGAAAAACCCCCGGATCCGTCAGAAGTCCAGTTCCCAGAAGTTGCTCCTCCACCAAAAGATCCGGCCATTTGAGCAGGTAAATTGGAGCAAGTTGTAAAGTCGGGTCCAGCATTTACAATTGCAATCGGATTAACGGTAACTGTTGCTGTTATTTGACATCCATTGCTGTTTGTGTAGGTTATCGTACTTGTACCGGAAGAAACGCCTGTAACTAAACCGGAAGAACTCACTGTTGCTATTGAGGTATTAGAAGATGCCCAAGGAGTACTAGAAGCCGAAGTCCCTGATCCGCTTAACTGTGTAGTTGAGCCTGCACAAACACCAAGCGTACCCGTAATTGTAGGTAGCGCATTAACGGTAACTGTTGCTGTTATTTGACATCCATTGCTGTTCGTGTATGTTATTGTACTTGTACCGTTAGAAACACCTATTACAGAACCAGTAGTACTCACTGTGGCTACCGATGTATCGGAAGACATCCAAGGAGTACCAGAAGCCGAAGTCCCTGATCCGCTTAACTGTGAAGTTGAGCCTGCACAAACAACAAGCGTACCCGTAATTGTAGGTAGCGCATTCACGGTAACTGTTGCTATTATTTGACATCCATTACTGTTTGTGTATGTTATTGTACTTGTACCGGAAGCAATGCCTGTAACCAAACCGGAAGCACTCACTGTGGCTACTAATGTATTAGAAGATACCCATGGAGTACCAGAAGCGGGTGTTGCCGATCCACTCAATTGTGTGGTTGAACCTGCGCAAACCGCAAGCGTGCCAGTGATTGTAGGTAGCGCATTGACAGTTACTGATGCTGTTATTTTACATCCATTGCTGTTTGTGTATGTTATTGTACTAGTACCGTTTTCAACTCCTGTTACCAAACCGGAATTACTCACTGTAGCTATTCCTGTATTAGAAGATACCCAAGGAGTACCAGAAGCTGGAGTCCCTGATCCGCTCAACTGTGTAGTAGAGACTTTGCAAACACTGAGCGTACCCGTAATCGTAGGTAGCGCATTGACAGTTACTGATGCTGTTATTTTACATCCATTGCTGTTTGTATACGTTATTGTACTACTACCGGAAGCAACGCCAGTTACGAAACCGGAAGTACTCACTGTAGCTATTGCTGTATTAGAAGATACCCAAGGAGAAACAGAAGCCGAATTCGCTGATCCACTCAACTGTGTAGTTGAGCCTGCGCAAACACTTAGAGCACCAGTAATTGTAGGTAGGGCGTTAACTGTAATTGTTGCTGTTATTTTACATCCATTGCTGTTTGTATACGTTATTGTACTACTACCGGAAGCAACGCCTGTAACCAAACCGGAAGTACTTACTGTGGCTACTGATGCATTAGAAGATGCCCAAGGATTACTAGCAGCCGGCGTTGCCGATCCACTCAACTGTGTAGTTGAACCTGCGCAAACCGCCAGCGTACCAGTGATTGTAGGATTTTGATTAACAGTAATAATAGCAGAACCAGTTGCGGAATTGGAACAGGTTCCATCACCAAACTTAACACTCACCAAAGAATAAGTTGTTGTTGAATTGAAAGTAGGTGTAGGTAGGGGTGTGCCAATAGTAGTTGTTTGATCCGCCCCTGAATTTATTTTGTATGTTACTATTGCATTTGCAGTGCCAGTGAATGTAATAGTGGCAGAATTACCAGCGCAAATAGTGGTTGATCCCGAAATTGATGCAGTTGGTTTAACCGAACATCCTCCCTGCCCAAACCCACTAAACGGATTTAGTAAAAATATCGCAATCGTTAAAAAAACTAGAAAAAGTAATTTTTTTCCCATAGTAGTATACATTTAGAGCTAACTAAATTACGTGGGGGTAATCGAGTGATTATTTATATAGAAACAAAACTTTGGGGAAGTTTTGTGTGGTATTGGTTTGGTCTGTAGGGAGATAACAGTCTAAATTACATTATTAAATCTAGTTTAAGATAACTATTAGGTAATATGGCATTATAATCGTTAAAATGTCAATTTATAGTTTGCAATAGGTTTAAAAAGAAGCTTTTAACCTACATTTTTAAACCCTCGTTGAGGGTTTAATTTGCCCGAGGTCTGCCCAAATTGAATTTCATTCAGGAGGTCTTGATTCGAATTTTAAATAGTCCTCCCGAACCATCGGGACATTCCTCTTATGCTTGCATCGAATTAGTTCATTGTGACTTTTAAATCAATAAAAAAGCCGCAAATTGTTAAATTTGCGGCTTTAAAATTTTATTCGAGAATTAATTATTCTCCCATAAACGGATATCTATAATCTGTTGCAGGAACAAAGGTTTCCTTGATCAATCTAGGGGAGACCCATCTTAGTAAATTAAGCTTAGATCCTGCCTTATCATTGGTTCCACTAGCTCTTGCACCACCAAATGGTTGTTGACCAACAACGGCTCCTGTACACTTATCATTAATATAGAAGTTACCGGCAGCATTTTGAAGCGCGTGAGTTGCTTGATTAGCTGCATATCTGTCTCCAGAAAGTACGGCACCAGTTAAGGCATAGATACTAGTTTCATCAACCAATTTCAATGTCTCTTCCCACTTTTTGTCATCATATACATAAATGGTAACAACAGGTCCGAACAATTCGGTTTCCATGGTTGTATATTTAGGATCTGTAGTTAAAATTACGGTTGGCTCTATGAAATAACCTTCAGATTTATCATAATTTCCACCAACTACGATCTCTGCATTCTTATCTTTCTTAGCCTGATCTATATATTTGGCCAATTTGTCAAAAGAAGCTTCATGGATCACGGCAGTAATAAAATTGCTCATATCTTCTGGAGACCCCATTTTAAAGGAATTCACATCTTCTACTAAATGCTTTTTAACATCTGGCCATAAGCTTTTTGGAATGTAAGCTCTTGAAGCTGCACTACATTTCTGACCTTGGAATTCAAAAGCTCCTCTGGCAATCGCGGTTGAAACCTGTTTTGCATTTGCAGATGCGTGTGCCAAGATAAAATCTTTACCACCTGTTTCTCCTACAATTCTTGGATAGGTTTTGTACGTATCTATATTAGCACCAATTTTACCCCATAATCCTTTAAATACGCTTGTACTTCCAGTAAAATGAATTCCAGCGAAATCTGGACTAGCCAAAACAGTATCGGTGATCATCACAGGATCTCCCATTACCATATTTATTACTCCATCTGGGACTCCGGCTTCCTTAAAAACTTCCATGATTACTTGTGCAGAAAATACCTGACTATCACTTGGTTTCCATATTACTGTATTCCCCATTAAGGCAGCACTCGCAGGAAGATTCCCAGCAATAGCCGTAAAGTTGAACGGTGTAATGGCATATACAAAACCTTCTAAAGGTCTATATTCCAATCTATTCCAAACTCCCGGAGAAGATTCTGGTTGCTCTTCATAGATCTGAGCCATATATTCTACATTGAATGTCAAGAAATCTATCAATTCACAAGCAGCATCAATTTCAGCTTGAAAGATGGTTTTAGATTGCCCTATCATTGTTGCTGCATTTATTCTCGCTCTGTATGGACCGGCAATAAGCGCGGCTGCTTTAAGAAAAACCGCAGCTCTTTGTTCCCAAGGTAATTCTGCCCATTCAGTTCTAGCTTTTAAAGCAGTTTCAATAGCTTGCTCTACATGTTTCTTTTTTGCTAAGTGAAATTTACCTAGATCGTGTTTATGATTATGTGGAGGATGCATGGTCATGGTATCCCCAGTTCTTATTTCTTCGGAACCAATATATAATGGCACATCCATTTTTGTATTGAACATGTCCTTGTACGTAAGCAATACTTCTTCTCTTTCTGGTGTTCCCGGAGCATAAGTCTTAATAGGCTCATTTATAGCTTTTGGAACTTGAAAAAATCCTTTTCCCATAATTATAATTTAATTTATTATCAATTCTTTTTAATGCCGGTAAATATAAAAAAATTAACCGAGTCTATCCGAGTCCAACAATATAGAAGTCGGGTATTTAAATAATTTGTAAGTTGCAATTAATGCGTAAGACCTATTAAATATGTGCACAGTAACACTTACTCCAAAGATAAACTCGGAGTTAGGATTTATTTTAACTTCCAATAGAGACGAAGCAGCCAATAGAGAAGCGCTGCCTCCAAAATTCTATTTAGAAGATGGGGTAAAGATGCTTTATCCAAGAGATAAATTGGCGGGAGGTACTTGGATTGGAATGAGTGATAGGAATAGGTTGATTTGTTTATTGAATGGCGAATTTAAGCCGCATGTGAGATTGGAAAGCTATAGAAAGAGTAGAGGCGTGGTTGTAAAAGATCTTTTGGCTGCTAGATCTATAGATGCTTCGGTAAAAGATTATAATTTTGATGAAATTGAACCTTTTACTATAGTTGCAGTAGATTGGAATAAAGAGCTTCGGTTTTTGGAATTAGTTTGGGATGGAAAAACAAAGCATTATAAAGATCTGGAGCTAAAACCTCATATCTGGTCTTCATCTCCTTTATATTCTGAAGAAATGAAACAAATGCGAAATAATTGGTTTAAAGATTTTCTTCAGAAAGAATCTTTAGATGCTGAAGCTTTATGGAAATTTCATACCACAGCAGGAATTGGTGATCCTGAAATAGATGTGATCATGAATCGGGGTAATGTAAGAACTCAGAACATCTCTCAATTTGAACATGAAAAGGATAAAACAGTGATGAGGTATATGGATTTAGGAGATAAAAATAAAATGGAAATTGTGTTTTGATCGAAGGTTTAGTTCAGTGCAAAAGGAGCACTTAATTTAAAGGATGGGATGGTCACCTTGAATTTTTTGGAGGTAGAAAAATTTATCATGTCATAATAGCCACTCATAGAACCAAAAGGAGCAGATAGTAAACAACCGCTATTGTAAGTATGAGATTCGCCTGGCTTCAGTACCGGTTTTTTACCAATTACCCCTTCCCCTTGAACAATTTCGGTATCCTTTAATGCATCCTTAATATTCCAAAAACGTGAGGTTAACTGTACAGAGTCTTTACTCTGATTCTCAATAGTGATCCTATAACCAAAGGCAAAGTGGATCTTATAGTTCTTATAGAACGTGCCTTCAAAATTGGTCTCTACAGAGATCTTAATACCGCTTGTTACCTGTTGTATCATATTTAGAACATAGCAAATGATGCGAAAAGTGTGAATATTGTAGCTATTAAAGCTAAAATAAGAAATATAACATTTATAAGTAGAAATTTAACAATAGTTTTAAAACGCCGCTGTTCATAGAAGTTTCGCATGGCCTTGTATAAATAAAATAGAAACACTAAAAAAGTAAGTCCAATAAAAAACTCTATTTTAAATAGTTCATTCATTAAAAGGCTAAATCCTAATAAAACGAAGAATACGCTTTGAACATGAAATATAAAAATTAAATGCTCCATGTAATTAAAGTTTCTTCTCCAATATAACAACCAGTTAAATAAAGCTACGATCGGCAGAAAGAAAAAGATAATTAACGGCATTTTTCCTAATACATAATTAAAAAAGATCTTAGGGTTATCATTTATCAAATTATAATCAATAGTCTTCTTATATAACCATTGATTAAAACTGCTTTGATTATGATGAAGGCTGTCTAGAGCTGTTTTAGGTATTGTAATTTTAGTTTCTTCTTGAAAAGTATAATAGAGCAGTGATTGATCTGAAATTGTCTGTAAATGAGCAACGTTTAGTAAGGAATTGCTATCTAATTCTTTCTGACTTATGTATTTATCCTTATAAGTCTTTTTTTTACTAACCGTGTCTCTAATGTTTTGCAGCTCCATTAAAGAATCTAAGTTTACTCTTACTCCTCCGGGAAGTTCATTAAGATCTTTTTTAAGGTCTTCTAGTTCTTGTGCAGAAATTTCTTTTTTAACCGAGTCTGGTTCTGCATTCGCTATCCCATTATAACTGTTGGAAAAGCTGTAAATGATAAAAAAGATAATTGAAACGCTTAGGTAAAACCTAAAAGGGTTGGCATAACGCATGCGTTTGCCGCTTATATAATCTTTAGTGATTTTTCCTGGGTTAAATAATAGGGTGTAAAGAGTAAGATTTATACGGGAATCATATGAAAATACTCCGGCAAAATATTCGTTTACATATTCTTTAAAAGACAACTTTTTAATGCTGTTAGTCTGCCCACAATTGGAGCAAAATTTATCACTTATGTCCAGTGGATGGCCACAATTTAAGCAAGATAATCCACGGTATTTAGTTAAGGAGCGTTCGCTCTTCATCTGCTAAAAAGTATTGTTAGAAACTCAGTTAGAAATATTAAGGGAACTTGCTTCTCCCACACCTATAATTTGATCATACCTCGCTCCCAGATCCCTAAAATACACTAAAACTTGATAGGTGTTTTCAGTAACTTCAAAATTTCCACTGATGTATCCTTCCTCTAAAGTTCCATCCGTATTTAACAGTACATATTTATAATTGTAAAATCCTTGCTTCAGGAGCATTGTATTTTCATAAAGACCCGAAGCTTTATTATATTTCATTAAAGTAGAGTCGTCTAATTCAAAATTGTTGAAGGCACCAAACAAATGGATTTCTGCTCCTTCTAATGGGTCAAAGTTTTGAAGTTTAAAATGGGTCCAAACATATTCCGCTTCAATAGTAGGATCTTGGCCTTGTAGAGTTCTCAAAACAAATTGGCCATTAATATCTGGATTGTAGACATAAGGTTCTGAAGCTCTGGAATGATCTACAAATAAGAAATGATTATACAGATCTTTCAATTCAATTCTTCCTATATCTATAGTAGTTGCGCGTAGATCTTTACTATCAAACTGAAGATATTCATTACTGGCCTGAAAAGCGGTGGGAGTATCATATTTGTAGATAAGTTCATTCCCTATAATATACTGTGGCTTGATATTTTTAATCGCCGATTTTAAATTATGATTTTTAGTGATCAACACTTTCACAGTAGATTCCGGATTTCTTATCAAAACATCTGGAGATTCTACACTAAAGTTAACTATCTGCCTAGAGTTAATATATTTTAGGTCTCTAGCTCTTTTAATTGCAACCTTAACCTGAGCTATTGGCAAGTACACCATAAATTTTCTAGAAAAGACCAACTCATCATTTTCATTAAATATCTTCAGCATATAATTACCGCTAACCTTTATAGATTGTGTATCTTTATTTGGGATTGAAAGATTATAATGAGTGTATCCTTGAAGCGTGTTGTAGGAATTGTTATAATCGCTGATCCTTACATCATCAAACCCGTTTAAGTATTCAGTTTTTAATAAATCTGAAGCTGTCCAGTCGTAATTAAAATGCTCGATACCATAATAATAATTGGCTTCATCCCCAATAATATCGTCAAATTGCAAATTTAAAGTTTCCCCAATGCGGATTACAGGATTGCCAGAGATATTGGAATTCCCTTGAAAAACAATGCTTTTAATATAATTAGGTTGCAGAACTTCAAGCTCGATCTGAGCCTGAGAAATGCTTGCAAGCAGAAAACAAAACAATATTAGCGCGTTCTTCATTTATTTAGTTGTGAGAATAAAGGTAAATACAAAATCTATTCCTATAATTTTATAGGAGCACTTTAACAAGTGTTAGGCAGAAAATTATACAATTTCTTTGGGAGTTGTAGGGTTAAAATTAGTAAATTTGCACACTTTAAAAAATAAACTTAATATACACTCCATCCTATGTCAAAAGACATTCGAATTAAAAGAGGGCTTACTCTGCGTTTAAAAGGGGAGGCGGAAAAACAAGTTGTTGAGGCTCCCAGATCCAGGACGTACGCGGTAAAACCCCCAGATTACCACTCTATAGTACCAAAAATGGTTATTAAAGAAGGAGCTAGGCTCCTTGCTGGTGATGTATTATTTTCCTCAAAATATGATGAGAATCTTAATTTTACATCTCCTGTTAGCGGAACTTTGAAAGAAATAAAACGAGCTGAGAAGCGTCGAATTATTGAAGTAATCGTTGATGCCCATCCTACCGACACTTATAAGGATTTTGGTAAAATGAATGCTTCTACTGCAACTGCAGAAGCTGTAAAAAGCAGAATTCTGGAAAGTGGTTGCGGTGCATTTATCAAGCAACGCCCTTATGATATTGTTGCAGATCCTAAGGATACGCCTAAAGCTATCTTTATTTCTGTAGTAAGTACAGCGCCTTTATCTGCAGATCTTGGATTTGTGTTAAAAGATAAAGTGACTGCTTTTCAAGAAGGAATAAATGCATTACAAAAATTAACATCTGGAAAGGTGCATGTTTCTGTAGATGCTACTTCAGAAAAATTGCTAAGCGGTATTACAGGTGCAGAAATTCATAAGGTAAGTGGTCCGCATCCAGCTGGAAACGTTGGTGTTCAAATCCATAAGATAGATCCTATTAATATGGGAGAAAGAGTATGGACCGTTGGAGCAGAAGATGTTGCTATTATTGGTAATGTATTCTTAACAGGAGAGTATCATGCAGATAGAACCATTGCATTAGCGGGCAGCGAAGCAAAGGAACACAAATATTATACTATAAAAATTGGAGCTAATAGTTCAGATCTTATTGGGCAGGTTTCAGATGATGTTAGAATAATTTCTGGAGATGTACTTACAGGAGATCATCTTTCCAATAGTCAATATATTGGTTTTTATCATAATACACTAACCTTAATTCCGGAAGGAAATAATTACAGAATGTTTGGCTGGTTGCCATTCACATATAATAATATTCATTCAAATTCCAGAACCTCGCTTTCTTGGTTATTTCCAAAGAAGAAGTACGAGTTTACCACCAATTTAAACGGGGAAGAGCGCGCCTTAGTTGTTACAGGAGAAATGGAAGAAGTGTTACCAATGGATATTTACCCAATGCAGTTGCTTAAAGCTTGTATTGCTGGAGATATTGAAAAAATGGAAAATCTTGGAATCTACGAAGTTGCTCCAGAAGATTTTGCATTGATAGATTATGTGAACACTTCAAAATTAGAAGCTCAGGAAATTATACGCCTTGGCTTGGATTTAATGATTACCGAAGTAGGTTAAAAAGTTGAATTATGGAATGGATAAGACAAAAATTAAATAAATTTAAAGAACCTTTTGGTAAGGGGCAGAAATTTGAAAAATATGCACCAGCGATAAATGCGTTGGACACATTTTTATATACTCCAAATCACACTACTAAAACAGGAGCTCACGTTAGAGATGCTGTAGATTTAAAGAGAACCATGATCACTGTGGTTATTGCTTTAATCCCTGCACTTATTTTTGGAATGTGGAATGGAGGATACCAATATTTACATCAGTTACCAGAATATGCTAATGGTGTTCCCTTTTTGGAAGCCTTTGCTCATGGAGCATGGAAAATTCTTCCTATGATCGCTGTTTCTTATGGTGTAGGTTTGGGAATTGAATTTGCCTTTGCAATATTTAGAGGACATGAAGTAAATGAAGGATATTTAGTAACAGGATTATTGATCCCAATGATCATGCCCATAGATATTCCTTTATGGATGGTTGCTCTTTCTGTAGTATTTGCAGTAATAATAGGGAAAGAAGCATTTGGAGGAACAGGAATGAACATTCTGAATCCTGCATTAACAGCACGAGCTTTTGCCTTTTTTGCATACCCAACATACATGTCTGGAAATAAGGTTTGGGTTAGTAATGCCTATCAAATAGATGGAGTATCTGGAGAAACTATTTTAGGGACACTTGCCTCTGCCGGAAAAGGAGTCGCAGATGTGCCTTATAGCGTCATGGATATGTTCTCTGGTGTTATTCCTGGTTCTATCGCCGAAACTTCCACAATATGTGTGCTTGCCGGTGCTCTAATTTTAGTACTTACCAAGGTAGGAAGTTGGAGAATTATTTTGAGTGGATTTGTGGGTGCAGCTGTAATGGCATTAATTTTTAATGCACTTCCAAATATGGGGATCGAAGGAAATGCGTTAACAAATTTTCCTTGGTATCAACATCTTATAATTGGTGGATTATCTTTTGGTATCGTTTTTATGGCAACAGATCCTGTTTCTGCAGCTCAAACCTTAAAAGGAAAATGGATCTATGGATTCTTGATCGGGTTGTTTGGGGTAATGATACGTGTATTTAATCCGGCGTATCCAGAAGGAATTATGTTGGCTATATTATTGATGAATGTATTTGCTCCGGTAATAGATCATTATGTGATACATGCCAACATTACAAGAAGAAAGAAAAGAGCAGTAAGCGCATCCGGACAAATTAAAACAGCAATTTAGTTATGGAAGAAACACCAGTAAACAAAACGAACACCAACGGCTATACATTTATGTTTGCCATTATAATGGTGGTTGTCGTTGCAAGTGTATTAGCTTTTACAGCTACTACTTTGCAGCCAATTCAAAACGAGAATGTGCGTCAGGAAAAGATGCAAAATATTTTAGCAACTGTTGGTATAGAGACCGAAAGAAGTGAAGCGGAAGAATTATACAATAAGTATATTATTGAAACTGTTGCTTTACAGGAAGATGGTAGCGTTGCCGAAGGAACCGATGCCTTTACCGTAGACCTTGCTAAAGAGCTCAAAAGACCAGTGGATGAGCAAATCTATCCATTGTACATAGCAAATGTTGAAGGTGCTAAATACTATATTATTCCATTAAGAGGTAAAGGATTGTGGGATGCTATTTTTGGATATGTGTCTTTGAAAGATGATGTAAATACTATCAAGGGTGCTGTCTTCGATCATAAAGGAGAAACTCCTGGATTAGGAGGAGAAATTACTCAAATGTGGTTCAAACAGAGTTTTGCAGACGAAAAGATTTTTGATGGCGATGGAAATCTAATAGGAGTTTCTGTAGTTAAGGGAAATACTGACCCATCCAATAAAGATGATAATAAAGTAGATGCTATTTCAGGAGCAACTATTACCGGGAATGGCGTTTCAGATATGATCTCTGAAAGATTACTACATTACCTACCCTATTTTAAAACGCAAACAGAAATTAAAGTTGCAATTCAGTAATTATGGCTATAGATACTAAAATAGCTTCTGAAGCAAAAGAAGCAAAGAAAAAAGAAATGATCTTATTTCTATCTAACTCAGAGGAAAGAGAACACTTCTTATCGAAGAAAAACCGAAAATTATTAAGCGATCCTCTCAATGACAATAATCCAATTACCGTTCAGGTATTAGGTATTTGTTCTGCCTTAGCAATTACGGTTCAGTTAGAGCCTGCAATAGTTATGGCAATGGCGGTAACTGCAGTATTAGCGTTTTCCAACATGATAGTTTCTTTAATCAGAAACTTAATTCCAAACAGGATCAGAATTATCGTACAATTGGTGATCGTTGCTTCTTTGGTGATCTTGGTAGATCAGATCTTAAAAGCCTATGCTTATGATGTTAGTAAGCAACTTTCAGTTTTCGTAGGTCTTATTATTACCAACTGTATTGTGATGGGACGTTTGGAAGCATTCGCCTTAGGAAACGGAGTTTATAAATCTTTTCTTGATGGAATAGGAAATGCCGCCGGGTATGGAATTATTCTAATTATCGTGGCTTTTTTTAGAGAGCTCTTAGGATCTGGTAAATTATTCGGATTTGAAGTTCTTGGACATAAAGCAGCAGTTGCAGCAGAATCTACAGGATTATACGCTTTTGGTTACGAGAACAACGGTTTGATGTTGTTATCTCCAATGGCACTTATTGTTGTGGGTATCATTATCTGGGTACAACGGTCAAGAAATAGAATATTAATAGAACAAAACAACTAACAGCCTTAACGCACTATAATAATGGATTATATAAATTTATTTGTTAGAAGTATTTTCATAGAAAATATGATTTTTGCCTACTTCTTAGGAATGTGTTCCTATTTAGCGGTGTCAAAAACAGTAAAAACAGCTGTTGGGCTTGGAGCGGCGGTAATATTTGTACTTACTATTACTGTACCAATAAACTTTTTGTTAGACCAATATTTGTTATCGCCAGGAGCTTTAAAATGGTTAAGTCCAGAGTATGTTAATGTAGATCTTAGTTTCTTGAGTTTCATTATGTTTATTGCTGTGATTGCATCTATGGTGCAGTTAGTAGAGATGGTAGTGGAAAAATTTGCACCTGCTCTTTATGGAGCATTAGGTATTTTCCTTCCTCTTATTGCTGTAAACTGTGCAATTTTAGGGGGATCTTTATTTATGCAACAAAAGAGTTTTACTGCAATCACAGAAGCCATCACCTATGGTTTAGGTAGCGGAATTGGATGGTTATTAGCTATTTTGGCTATTGCAGCTATTAGGGAAAAAATTGCTTACTCAAACGTTCCTGCGCCTTTAAAAGGATTGGGAATTACCTTTATTATTACAGGGTTAATGGCAATTGGATTTATGAGTTTTATGGGAATTGAATTATAATAAAAAGACACAACAATGACAGTTATTATAGCAAGTGTAATTGTATTTTTAGTACTTATACTCTTATTAGTTTCCATTTTACTGGGCGCTAAAGCAAAATTGGTTCCTTCTGGACCGGTTACTATTAGTGTAAATGGAGAAAAAGATCTTGAAGTTGGATCTGGCGGAACATTGCTTTCTACTTTAGGTCAGGAAAAATTATTCTTACCATCTGCCTGTGGTGGTGGTGGAACTTGTATCCAATGTAAATGTATAGTTACTGAAGGAGGTGGAACTATTCTGCCAACAGAAGAACCTCATTTTACTAGAAAAGAGATCGCTCAAGGATGGAGACTTGGTTGCCAAGTGAAGGTGAAAGAAGATATGAAGATTCAGATCCCTGAAGAGGTTTTTGGAATCAAGAAATGGGATGCTACAGTAGTACGTAACTATAATGTTGCCTCGTTTATCAAGGAATTCGTTGTGGAGATCCCTGAAGAAATGGGCTATAAAGCTGGTGGGTATATTCAAATTGAGATTCCTCGATGTGACGTTAAGTTTGAAGATATGGACATTACTGCACATCCAGATGAACATCCAGGAGAGCCAGATAAATTTAAAGCAGAATGGGATAAGTTTAAACTTTGGCCTTTACAAATGAAAAACTCTGAAACGGTGGAACGCGCATATTCTATGGCTTCTTATCCTGCAGAAGGGCGTGAGATCATGTTGAATGTACGTGTAGCAACACCTCCATTCGATAGAGCTAAGAACGGTTGGATGGATGTAAATCCTGGAATTGCTTCTTCTTATATCTTTTCAAGAAAAGAAGGTGATAAAGTAGTTATTTCTGGACCTTATGGTGAATTCTTTATAAACGAAAGTGAATCGGAAATGCTTTATGTAGGTGGTGGAGCTGGTATGGCACCAATGCGCTCTCATCTATATCACTTATTCAGAACCTTGAAGACTGGAAGAAAAGTAAGTTACTGGTACGGAGGAAGATCTAAACGTGAATTGTTCTACACAGAACACTTTAGAGCTTTAGAACGTGATTTTCCTAACTTTAAGTTTTACTTAGCGTTGTCTGAACCTATGGAAGAAGATAACTGGAAAGTGAAGAAAAGTATTGATGATGAAGGAGACGGATTTGTAGGATTTATTCACCAAGTGGTAATAGATAATTACCTGCAATACCATGAGAATCCTGAAGATATCGAGTATTATTTCTGTGGACCACCTTTGATGAACAAAGCCGTAGAAAAAATGACAGAAGATCTTGGAGTTCCTCCTGAAAATGTAAGATTCGATGATTTTGGTGGATAAGCCGAGATCTTAATAATAATTTTTTAAAAGACCGATCTATTTATAGTCGGTCTTTTTTATATAAGTATTTTTCTCATTAGTCGTATTTTTGAATGCTATGAAAGAACCACTATCAGATCAGGAATTACACAACCTCGCAATGAATATTGTGGGAAAAGCTTTAGAAGATGACGGATTCGAATTTCTTGGAGTTAATAGTCAGCTAAAACGAAATCCACAGTTCGTGGCCCTAAAGGATAAAAAATTACATTTTGTGATAGTTCGAGCCATTACTTATCCCGACGATCCTAAAGCATACGATCCTTTTTTCTTAAATGAAATTAAGGTACACGCAGACAATTTTAATGCGAAAACCTTTTATGCGGGAGTTGGTCTCGCCAATGCCGAAGATTTCGAGATACCAGTTTTTAAAGATGAAGATTACACAGTAAATTATGATGGATTACATGAGATTTAGTCAGAAATATATATTGGTCTTATTTGTGGCTTCACAAATGCTTTTGGGTTGTACCAGTAAAAATGAAGAATATGCTTTTGAAGGTGAAGCTTTAGGTACTTCCTACCATATAAAATACTTCAGTGAAGAAGATATATCTTTTCAAAAGGGCTTAGATTCTATAATTGAAAGCATCAATAATTCCATGAGCACTTATAGAAAAGATTCAGATATTTCAAAGATCAATAAAGGAGATACAAGTATCGTTGTAGATAATGACTTCAGAAATGTTTTTGAGCAATCAGAAAAGATATATAAAGAAAGCAATGGATTTTTCGATCCTACAGTTGGTAATTTGGTGAATGCATATGGATTTGGACCAGATGCAAGAAGAGACAGCTTAACATTGGTGGAAATAGATTCAATGTTACAATATGTTGGCTTTAATAAATTAAAACTCAGATCTAATAATAAAATTTATAAAGAAGATACAAGGATCTATCTAGATTTCAACGCTATCGCTAAAGGCTATACGGTAGATGTGATCGCTCGTTATTTAGATTCCTACAATGTCGGAAATTATTTAATTGAATTAGGAGGAGAACTGGTTGCCAAAGGTATGAACAAGAGTTCTGGAGAATCTTGGATTGTGGCCATAGACGATCCCTTGCAAACTGAAGAAAATCGCGTTTTTGAAGCCACCTTGTACTTAAAAAATAGAGGAATGGCAACTTCAGGAAATTATAGAAAATTCAGGTTAGATTCTTTAAATGGACAACGCTATGTGCATACCATTAACCCAATAAACG
Organism: Flavobacteriales bacterium; assembly: GCA_038233835.1. Lineage (GTDB taxonomy): Bacteria > Bacteroidota > Bacteroidia > Flavobacteriales > Flavobacteriaceae > Gillisia. Next base: position 16,112 of record JBBSVD010000009.1, read on the forward strand.
GAAGGTCAGAAAAAAGCAATTTGTTAAGCGCCTCTGTATTGGCGGAGAACTGTGCCTTGGCAGATGGATATGCTACTGCTTTTATGGCGTTAGGACTAGAGCGCTCTCAAGAAATGTTATCCAGAATCCATGATGTGGATGTATATTTTATATATGCTGAAGAAAATGAAGAAGTGAAAATATTTAGCACTCCTGGATTTAAAAAAGTTTTGAGGGCAGAGTGATCCTTTTATTTAGTGCAAACTGGAATAATTTCTCCTTGTGCTAATCTAAAAGTGTCAATTTCTGAAACTGTTAAGGTTTGGGTATAATCTACTTCTTCCACTTTAAATCCGATACTTCTAAGTTTATCGAAATAATCTCTTCCATAAACCCTAACATGATCGTATTGGCCAAAGATCTTAGCACGCTCTTTTCGGGAGGTAATGCTGTTGTCTTCAAAAGTGTTAGTTCTCTTTAGATCCTGAGGGATTTGTAAGATGGCTGTGCCGCCAAGTTTTAAAATTCGGTATAATTCCTTCATCGCCTTAGTATCGTCTGGTATATGCTCTAAAACATGATTACAGAGAACAAAATCAAAAGAATTATCTTCAAAAGGTAAATTACAAATGTCTGCCTTCACATCTGCTAATGGAGAATTGAGATCTGTTGTAATATACTCCAGATTTTTCATTTTCCTGAAGCGCTTGTAAAACGCTTGTTCAGGTGCAAAATGTAAAAGTTTTATTGGTGTTGTGAATAATGCAGTTTCATTCTTTAGATATAGCCAAAGCAAGCGATGTCTTTCTAAGGAAAGGGTGGAAGGAGAAAGCACATTTTCCCGCTGATTCTCATATCCGTAAGGCAAAAACTTTTTAAAAGATTTCCCATCTATAGGATCTGTATATTTAGAACCTTTTAAGCTGAATGCAATTATGGGCCTTATTAAATAGCTAACTCGAATAAGAAGTGGCCTCGGAATTTTATTCAGAAAAAATTTAAATGCTTTTTGGATCATACTTCGATATCACCCCAATTTTCTCCAGATTTTATTCTGTATAATTGCATTTCTGAAACCCCAAACTGTTTGGCTAAAATTCTGATTCGGGTCTTTCTATTTGGATCCAGCAATTTCTTTTTCAGAATTACTGCTTGTGCATAACTAAGTTTAGAGTAAGAAGTTACTTGTCTTAGTTTACGCTTTACTTTATTCTGTTTTACATTTGGATTTCCAAACTGATGTTGAGTCCATTCTTCCTTATTGGTCCATGCCAGATTAGAAACTTGATTTTCCTGTTTTATGTAGTTTTTATGGATCACAAAAATATCGTCCTCCTTCTTTTCAAGAAAACACTCCGCGATAATTCTATGGAAGTAATAATTCTTTTTTCGACCATCTTTAAGATTGACAACAAAGGATAAATATCCAGCTGTTCTTCCACCTTTTAATAATTCACCTTCCGGGTTTTTTACAAAACTGATTACTCTTCCATAGCTGGAAACCTTGTAAACAAATCTTTCCTGCCATAATTCATTATGATAGGTAACCCATTGCTCTTGTCTAAAATTCTTAATCATATACTTTAGATCTAAATTTGTCTTCTTCGGTACTTTCTATACCCAAAGCTTCATAAATGTATTTGAAGGTTGAAAGTAATTCCGGTTTGCCATCTATTAAGGCAACATCATGTTCAAAATGTGCGCTGGGCTTATTATCTGCAGTTAAAATTGTCCAGCCATCTTTTAACTGATTTATATTTTTGGTACCCAGGTTAATCATTGGCTCTATTGCCACTACCATACCTTCAACAAACTTTTTACCTCTTCCACGTTTTCCATAATTTGGCATTTCTGGATCTTCGTGCATAGTTTTGCCAAGACCATGTCCTACCAATTCTCTTACCACACCATAACCATGATCTTCACAGTATTTCTGGATGGCATATCCAACATCTCCAACCCGTTTTCCCGCTCTAAATTCATTTATTCCTGCATATAGGGACTCCTTAGTTACTTGAAGAAGCTTTTTGGTTTCTTCCGCAATTTCTCCAATAGCAAACGTATAGGCGTGATCTCCATAAAAACCATTTTTTACAGCCCCACAGTCTATTGAGATTATATCACCTTCCACAAGAGGGGTTTTATTTGGAATTCCGTGAACAACTTGTGCGTTGGGGCTCATGCATAAAGTGTTTGGGAAATCATACATTCCTAAAAATCCAGGGATTGCATCTTGTTCTCTTATATATTCTTCCGCTAACTTATCCAGTTTTAATGAGGTTATCCCCGGTTTTATTTCTGAAGCTAACATTCCCAAAGTTCTTGAAACTACCAAGGCACTTTCCCTCATTAGTTCAATTTCTTCTCTGGTCTTGGATATGATCATAATTTAGATTTAATATAACTCATTACACTTTTTACCGGACTAGATCTTTTCTTTTTATTGGTAAACTTTGCCTTTTCCGGGTTTGAGGATAATTCATGATAAATTTCTCCCCAGCCGCGAAGGCCTCCAATATTTCTATCGTCAATAAAAATATCTGCCTGAATTTTTCTACTCAGGCTTTCATCGTATATTTCTTCGGGGTAACTTTTATTTACAGCGTAAAATTGAATTCCTTTTTGTTCACAAAATTGAACAGCTTCCTCTAATTCCCGACCGCATCTATACGTCCAAAGAATTAATAAATGGCCATCCTTTTGCAGGTGTTGCAATGTCTCAATAGCAAAAAGCATAGGTTTTCCAATTTTTGGATATCTATTTTCTACTATTGTTCCATCAAAATCTACAGCAATCGTTTTGGGATTAGACATGCTGCAAATTTATAAAGAAAAATACGTTTATAAAATTCATAATATGTAGGGATATTATAAAGTTTATTAATCTGCGTACGAGTTCTTGTACTCTTTTCCAGAAACAATTTTAGCGAAATCTTCCTCTATAGATTCTTTAGGATATTCTACAAAACGATTTACTTCTTTTCCATCCTTTAAAAAGATAAAGGTAGGAACCCTATTTAAATTATATTCTTTCTCCATATTATCTGTAGTCATTTTTTGTCTGGTAACTCCATAAAAAGTAAGCTTAGACATATCATAACCAGCTTGGTCCAAAATTTTAAAAAACTTTGGCGTTTCTCTTCTGCTATCCGGGCACCAAGTTCCCATAAAGGCAACTATCTCATAATCTGAAATGTTCTTTTCGATGGTATTCATTGCTTCTTCTGAGGGAGTATAAGAGCTATATCCAGAATTAAACCAAGAAGCAAAAGCTTCTTGTTCCAGATCTGCTTTATCAAATTCTCCCACTAACATTCCTTCTTGCATATTCGATTTTGCTTTTGTTTCCACTTTTGTATTAGTAGTAACGGTGGTAGTTGTAGTTTCATTGGTCGTGGTAGCTTCAGCAGTGGTATTAGCTGCGTTTTTTGTGGTTTGTTTAGATTCACCACAACTCGTTAATAATGCAAAAGCTAAGACGTATAAACTTAATTTCATAATCATTTATTTTAAATTAAAGGTTCTTGGGTCATTAGTTCAGGTTTAGTAATTCCCATTAACTTAAGTATGGTTGGCGCCACGTCTCCTAATTTACCATTTTTTATGGATTTTATATCTTTATCTACAAGTATTAGCGGAACCGGATTGGTAGTATGTGAAGTGTTTGGGGATCCATCATGATTTCTCATTACTTCACAGTTACCATGATCTGCAATTAACAAAATACTGTAGTCATTTTCTATGGCGGTTTCTACTACTTTTTGCGCGCATTCGTCTACAACTTCACAGGCCTTTATAGCAGCTTCCATAATTCCGGTATGACCTACCATATCTGGATTTGCAAAGTTAAGACATACAAAGTCTACTTTCCCGGATTTAAGTTCAGGAATTATTTTATCTCTTATTTCATAAGCGCTCATCTCCGGCTGAAGATCATAAGTAGCAACTTTAGGAGAACTGCACATTATCCTTTTCTCCCCTTTAAAAGGTTTCTCTCTTCCTCCTGAAAAGAAAAAGGTAACATGTGGATATTTCTCAGTTTCGGCAATCCTGATCTGAGTTTTCCCCATATATTCCAAGACTTCACCTAAGGTAGTTTTAATATTTTCTTTTTTGAAGACCACATTTACGTTGGTAAACTCATCATCATATTTTGTAAGAGTAACATAGTAAAGGGGCATTTTTTTCATCGAGAATTCCGGCATATTTTCTTGAGATAACACCTGTGTAAGTTGTCTGCCTCTGTCTGTCCTAAAGTTGAAGAAGATCACTACCTCATCATCTTTTAAGGTAGCTACAGCTTCTCCATTTTCGTTTGTTAGAACAATTGGTTCCATAAATTCATCTGTGACTCCATTCTCATAACTTTCCTCAACAGAGTTAATGGCATTTGTAGATCTTGCACCTTTTCCAGAAACAATAAGATCGTAAGTTTTTTGAACTCTTTCCCAACGCTTATCTCTATCCATCGCAAAATATCTCCCAATAACTGAAGCTAGTTTACTATTTGTCTTATCTAAATGTTCTTGGATTTCAGCTAAATACTTAACTCCAGATTTTTGGTCTACATCTCTACCATCTGTAAAAGCATGTACGTATTTCTCTTTAACTCCAAATTCTTCAGCCGCGGTTAACAAACCTTTTAAATGGTTTATATGTGAATGAACTCCACCATCACTTAATAAACCCATAAAATGGATTGGTTTATCATGTTTCACAGCATAATCAAAAGCTTGCTCTAATACGGGCTCGCTTATCAAACTATTATTTTCTACCGCTAAGTTTATTTTGGCAAGATCTTGATAGACAATTCTCCCAGCTCCCAAATTCATATGTCCAACTTCACTATTTCCCATTTGACCTTCCGGCAGACCCACATTCATTCCGTGGGTTAAAAGCTGGGCGTTTGGATAATTTTGAAATAGACTATCAACAAAAGGAGTATTGGCTTGAGCAATTGCCGAGACTTTAGGGTCTTGCGTAATTCCCCATCCATCTAAAATCATAAGAATGACTTTCTTATTCATAAATTTCTGGTATATATCTGCAAAGATATAAACAATATGTAGCAGGGGGTAATTTGACCTACTAATGTTTTATTAAAAATTAACCTTTCAAATAGGTAAAAAAATAAAAAGTTTGACCAGTTTTTATTAAATAATTGGAAATTCTAAATAGTAACCCAATTGCTTAATATTACGTGGTAAACTTTATTACTGTTAAAAATATTAGCAATTTATTTTGGCAATAATTCCGAAATATAATTTAGTTATTATATAATATTTCTGGAAATACCTCGTTATAATACCTGTTATCTCCAAAAAAGAAATAATTAAATGCTTGAAAATAAGGACATTCTATAATTTAGCTGCTTAAAATTATTTTTAGAGCTTAAATGATTGGAATTAATTTAAAATTTGTAAGTTGGCATTATGTTTGGAAATAATTAACAAATTATTAAAAAATTAACCCGTTTTTATGACCTATAAAATTCTCACCGTAATTTCCTGCCTTACTTTTTCCTTTGCCTTTACTACCACAGATGGCCTAGCTTCTTCCAGTATAACAGAAGAACCCTTAGCGCTTACTTCAAAAACTTCCAATATTAATTTGACTGTAGATGAGGAAATTAACCTCGCTTATGCTCAATTTGTGGAAAAGAACACAAGTGTCCCAGATCTTGATAGTTTTAAAAATGGAATGTTAGGGTATTTTAAGTTAGCCGATAAGGATCTAGTTGAAAAGAAAATACTAACTATTATAGATTTCACCTTGTCTTCTACAAAGAAAAGAATGTGGGTTTTGGATATGACCTCTAATAAAGTGCTTTTTAATACCGTTGTAGCTCACGGAAAAAATACTGGAGGCGAGTTTGCAACCAATTTTTCGAATAAAGTAAATTCTTTACAGAGCTCTCTTGGATTCTATATAACAGGTGAAACTTATATTGGAAAGAATGGTTATTCTATGTTTATAGATGGAATGGAAAAGCAATTTAATTCTAAAGCTCGTGAGAGATATGTTGTAGTTCATGGAGCAGATTATGCAAATCCTTCATTTATCAGTAAACTTGGAAGATTGGGAAGAAGCTACGGATGTCCTGCGCTTCCAACTGCTTTGACAAATGATATTATAGATGTTATCAAGGATAAGTCGGTAATTTATATACACTCTGCAGATAAATCGTATTTGCAAAATTCTGATATGATCAAGGCTTAGAAGTCTTCAATAATTCTGCAATTAACTTTTCATCGTATTTGTAAATGTCTTCGGTAAATTTAGGTTTTCCGTCTTCCATCCATGCAGTCCAGTAAAAATGATGCACCATAACATGTTGTTTCATTACAACCTCATTGGTCTTACCAGTTTCAATGATCTCTGCTATTTTTTCTGAAGAATATTCTGGTTGATCATTCAATAAATAAGTTGCTAGATCTAAAGCATTCTCAACTCTAATACAACCGGAACTCTGTGCTCTTGAATTTCGAGTGAAAAGTGATTTTGAAGGAGTATCATGTAAATAGATCATATGCTTATTAGGATATATTATTTTAACTACGCCTAAAGGATTGGAATTTCCTGGACTCTGCCTGTAGATATATGATTTTACAATGTTGCTAGTCCAATCAATTTCTAATGGATCTAATTGTTCTCCCTTAGAGTTATAAACATTTAGATTTTTGGAAGAAAGGTAATCGGAGCTTTTCCTAATTCCCGGAATTACATCCTTGCTTTTAATAGTAGGAGGAATGGTCCAGGTTGGATTAAAGACGATGTATTCTATCTCATCAGAAAAAATTGGAGTCTTTCTCACATCTGTTCCCACCATGGTTTTATGACTTCTTACCACTTTATTATCCTTTATTACATCTAAATTATAATTAGCAATATTTGCTAATATGTAGTGTTCTCCCAGTTCCCTTGGATACCATCTCCATCGTTCCAAGTTTGCAAGTATTTGATTGTATCTATCTTGATAATCTATATTTAATAAGGCTATTGTAGTATTTCCCACAATTCCATCTGCCATTAAACCATTATCTAGCTGTAAATTTTTAATAGCTTCTTGCACAGGTTCAGAAAGATCGTAACTAAAAGGATCTATATTTTCTAAATAACCTAAAGCCATTAATCTGAAATTTATCTTTGGCAGTCTCCCATCTTTCATTCCTGGTTTTATTAGATCGCCTTCTTCAATATCCTTGAATTCTTCAAATTCTTCTTTCTTCTGCTTAAATTCTTTTAACGCGGAAATTAGCTGTTCGTATACTGGATTAGTAGGTCTTATTTTTTTGAATGCAATCTCAATATCGCTTTCTTCTGAAGCTTTTAAAAGTAGTTGTTCGAGAGCTGCTTCATTTTTTGGAAGGTCGAAAATCTCATGAATTTTTAGTGGATCTGTTTTTCCATTCAACAAATGATTGCTGTATTGGAAATAGGCATCAGTAAGAATGAGGTCTAAATGGCTTCTTTCCTTATTGTTTAAGTCTTGAATATGAGCCGAAAGCGTATCTATTTCTTGCCCATGATATTCAGAATAAGAGAGTCCTTCCAGATCTGCATTTTTTAAGACCGCAATAAAAGAGTCTCTAAACTGTAGATTGCTCCAAACTGGTTTTGAATGGTTTTTGTAAAATAAAACTACAGAATCTGATTGAAGTAAATTGAGAACGTTTGGATTTGTTAATAATTTTGTGATCTCTTTTTCTGAACCTAATGCTGCATTTTCAGAATAATTTGTTTCAACGTTATTATCACTTTCAGCAGAATCCTTACAGCTAACTATCGCAAGGGAACATAGGATACATAAGATGTATCCCCACAAATAGGATTTCCTGTAAGTTTTCAAAATAATAGGGTTTAATAAGTGTAAGCTAGTTTAAATGATCCTTGAACATTACAATATGCTCGCAAACACCAGGAACTTCAAATGGTTTTCCAATGCATTCGTAGCCATGTTTCTTGTAAAAATCTACGGCTGTAATTCGCGCATTGAACCAGAGCATGGTGTCATTGGTTTCAAGACCAATTTTTTTTTCACCTTCTTTTAATAAAAGTGAACCCAAACCTCGATTTTTAAAATCAGCAAGAATTGCCATTCCACGAAGTTGATACTGACTGTGACTTTTAAAAAAAGGGTTGCTGTTTTTCATAAAACTAGCAACCCCAATTAAATTTGAATTTTGAAAAATACCAAGATGAAAGGTTCCTTCATCCTGATCTCCACTAAATTGGCATTCCAAAATTGGCCTTCCAGGTCGTAATACAGGTTGCCTAATAGAATAGGTGTCTTCTGCAGTAATTTCCCGTATCTTTAAGTTGGCACTCATTTTTGCAAAAAAAAATTAGTTTGCTAAAACGTCTCTGTATTCTTTATTCTGATCGAATTGCACTTCTGCAAATGGGCAAAGAGGATCAATTTTATAATTATTTTCTCTCGCATATTCTACACTCTTTTTCAAAAGCATAGATGCTAGTCCATTTCCTTCTAAAGAAGGTCTGGTTTGGGTATGGTCTATAATGAGAATCCCGTTATCTTTTTTAGAATAGGTAAGTTCAGAGGTTATACCTTTGTCGTCCTCCATATAGAACATCCCTCTATTATCATTCTCTTTGTGTTTTATTTCCTGACTCATAAACTACAATTTAAGGGTTATAAACATCATCTACTATACCATAAGTAATAGATTCTTCTGCATCCATCCAATAGTCACGGTTAAAGTCTTTCAAAACTTTTTCCATTTTCTGACCACAGTTTTCAGATAGAATTTTAGCGCTAATATCTTTTATCTTCAGGATCTCAGCTGCTTGGATTTCTATGTTTGAAGCTTGACCACGTGCTCCACCGCTTGGTTGATGGATCATTACTTTGGATAAGGGTTGAATAAATCTTCTTCCTTTAGTTCCTCCAGAAAGCAAGATAGATCCCATTGAAGCTGCTAATCCTGAACAAATAGTTGCAACAGGGCTTTTTAAAGCTTTCATGGTATCATAAATGGCAAATCCATCGGTTACAAATCCTCCCGGGCTATTTATAAAAAATTGAATCTCTTTATCTGAGATAGAATCTAAGTATAACAATCTGTCTATCACATGCTTGGCAGATTTATCATCTACACCACCCCACAAAAATATTTTTCTTTGCTCTATGAATTTTTCGTCTATAAGGTCTTGGATTTTTCCAGGTTTATTTTTCATGAGTATTTTTATTCTGATTATTAATTCTAGCTAAAATTATGACTAATTTCGCAGAAAACGGTAGGATGGAATTATCAATTAACAAGATTTTAAAGAATGATCTGGATTTGGTTGTTCCACTTATAATGGAATTGTCTGAATATCAAACAGAAGAATCATTATTAAGACCTAGGATGGCGGAGATGTTTGAGCAAAATTATGAATGCTTTGTTATTTATCTAAACGAAGAAGTTATTGGCACTTTTGGACTATGGTTTATGACTCGACATTATGCCGGAAAATCTTGCGAAGCAGATCATGTTTTTGTTAAACCAAAATATCAAAATCGCGGATTTGGAAAGGAAATATTTGAATATATTTTTAGCTATGCAAAAAGCAAAGGTTGTGAGATGCAAGAGTTAAACTCTTACGTTCAGAACTTTAAGTCTCATAAATTTTATATGAATTTAAACTACGTTATTAAAGGTTATCATTTTTTAAAAAAGCTGTAATTTTTCTTGGAATTTGAAAAGTTTAAGGATTATATTTGCGATATAATTGCGAAAGTAGCTCAGTTGGTAGAGCGTCAGCCTTCCAAGCTGAATGTCGCCGGTTCGAACCCGGTCTTTCGCTCAAAAACCTTTCCAAATCGGGGAGGTTTTTTTATTTAATACTGTTATTATTTTTCATGTATTTATTAAATTCTTCCCGTTATATAAACTTAAAAAATTGAAAATCCAGTAAGCGTGGTGAGTTTTTCTAATGCTGCCATTCCTAATTCAGAATTTCCCTTTGGATTTAAAATTGGACTCCAAACGGCTACAGAATATATTGAAGGATGAATGGCTACAATGCCGCCGCCAACACCACTTTTTCCAGGTAAACCAACTTCAAAACTAAATTCTCCGGCTTCATCGTAAAATCCGCAGGTTTGCATTAATGCATTGATTCTTTTTACTCGTTTTGGAGATAATATTTTCTCTTCAGTACCCAAAAGAATTCCTCCATTTGCATAGAGCATAAATGCGCTTGCCAATTCTTCACAAGACATGGCTAAGGAACATTGATGGAAATAAAAATCAAGAATGGGCTCTACATCATTTTTAATATTCCCTAAAGCCTTCATATAGTTAACCAATCCATAATTTCTATATCCTGTAGATTTTTCTGAAGCTGCAACTGTTAAATCATAATTTATTTCAGGATTTCCAGTTATTTTTCTAACAAATTTTAAAAGGTCCTTTTTCGGATCCTTCAAATTGGAAACCAATATATCTGCAATTACTAAAGCTCCGGAATTAATAAATGGATTTCGGGGAATTCCTTGTTCATATTCGAGCTGAGTAAGTGAATTAAAGGGATCTCCAGAGGGTTCAACATCTACACGTTCCCATAGAGAGTCACCTAAAAGCTGCATTGCCATAGTAAGAGTGAAAACCTTAGAGATACTCTGAATAGAAAACTTCTCTCTGCTGTCTCCAAACGAAAAGTGTTCAGAATCCCTACAGTATAAATGCATTCCAAACTTTTTAGGATCAACTTTTGCCAGTTCAGGGATGTAAGAAGCAACCTTTCCAGTGGTATTTTTATAACTAAGATCCTCGTGAATGGTATTCAATATTTTTTGGTAATCCATCTTATAGAATTTGTGCGAGGTTACTATTTGTTTCCAATTCAAAAGGTTCTTTATCTACAGTAAAAACTCTGGCAGATAAAGGGCCTCTTAGAAAAATTTCTTCATTTCTAATTTCTAACCAACTTCCTTCTCTCAAACCAATTACTGGTTGAGTATTTATTGTTAGAAACTCCTTAATTCGTGTTTCCCTAGTTTCTCCTTTATGGGTAGAATTACTGTCCGGATCTAAATAATGCGGATTTAAGTTGAATGGGATAATTCCTAGGGTTTTAAAACTTGAAGGATAAATTATTGGCATATCATTGGTGGTTTGCATGGTGAGTCCTGCAATATTGGTTCCGGCACTCGTACCTAAATAGGGTGTTCCGGCCAGTATCTGTTCTCTTAAAGGCAGCATTAGATTATTGCGATGCAATTTATCTACCAATAGAAAAGTGTTTCCACCTCCTGTAAATATTCCTTCAGTATTTTTTAATGCATCAACTTTATCATTAAATTCATGTAATCCTTTTACTTTAATATCGATTTTTTTAAAAGTTTTACTAGCTATTTTGGTGTATTCGTCATGAGAAATACCTCCAGGTCTGGCAAATGGTATAAAAATAATTTCGGTACAATTCTTGAAAAGCAATACTAATTCTGGAAGTAGATAATACAGGTAAGCCTGTCCATGCAGAGTAGAGGTGCTTGCTAATAGGGCATTTTTCATCGATCAATTTTTGTAAATTTAAGTATTGTGAGTCTTTATCCAAATTTTAAGTAAACCTTGTTATATTTATTTCGCTTAAAAATTGTTTCTTTAAACAAATTGTTATTTATGAAAAATTATTTTTACTTATTAATTGCCCTTTTTATCATGCAGATCGGTTTTGCTCAAACTGAAAACCGAATTCTGGTAAGTGGAGCAATAGATGTGCCTGTTGGAAATGATTCACAGGGAATAAGTATTTATAACATAAACTCGAAAGAAGGCACAATTACCAATTCTGCTGGAGCATTCTCAATTGCAGTGGCTGCAAATGATACCGTTAAAGTATTTGCTGTTCAATTTGAAGAATTTTTAGTGGTAATAGATGAGCGCATTTTAAAGTCTAAAAAATTGAATATTTATGTGACTGAACTTGTGAATAGATTACCAGAAGTAGTAGTTTCTCCATATGATTTAACTGGAGTTTTAGAAAGTGATGTAGAATCTTTAGAAGTTATTAATACTACTTCCCCTTTTGCTGCTATAAAAGGAATAGAAGGCTATATTTATACTGGAAATAATCCTGAATTTGGTCAGGCTCCTAAAAATGAAGCTTTAGCATTAAGTCAGAACAGATTGATAAATGGCCTTAATTTTGTCAACTTATTTAAATTATTGCTTATTTCAAACAAGAAAAATGATATCTCCAATCCTTACTCGGAATCTGATAGAAATGTAAATCGAGAGTTAAGGGAATTATATAATGACCAATTCTTTAAGAGCAATTTTAATATTGAATATGAAAATATTTCCGATTTCATATTGTATGCAGATTTAAATGGTTTGGACGAGGGAATGTTGAAAAAGGGACATGAACTAGATCTTATTGAATTTTTGATGGGATTAAGCAAAAAATATAAAAAGCAGTTAGATAGAAATTAATCATCTCTTAAGATCACTTTATGAAACAAGGAACATACTTAAAAGTAATAACCCTACTATTATTTATTGTTTCCCCATTATTTGCACAAGAAAATATGTTGCTAAAAGGTTCGGTAAAAGCGCCTTTTATTGATGAGGCTTCCGTATACATTATCAATTCTACTCAACAAACAGGAACGCTAAACACCAAATCCGGATCTTACCAAATACTGGTTAAAGAAAATGACGAATTGTTATTTTCATCCATTCAGTATAAAAACAAAACCATAGTTATAACCTCAGAGATCCTGAATAAAGGATTTTTGGAAGTTTACCTTGAGGAAGATTTAAACATTCTTGATGAAGTGAATATTAGTAATATAAGCCTCACTGGGAATATGTCTACAGATATAGCGCAAATAGAAATAGTTAGAGATTTGCCGGTTAATTTTTCTTTTGGGGATATTAAGAATATGGAATTTGCTGCAGATGTGAACGATCTTCAAAAAGCACCATTAAATCTTGCCTTAGGCCAACGTCCCTCACTTCCTGGTTCTGACATTCTTGGTATTATAGGTCTTATACTTAGTCCCATACTACCAGATAAAAAGGAAATAAAAATTAATGAGGATGTAAATAAATATAGAAAAAACAGTAATGTTATAGCACACCTACGCGAACTTTTCGATGAGAAATTCTTTACGGAAACCTTAGAAATTAAAAAGGATTTTATAAATGATTTTATCTACTATGCAAACGATAATGGTTTGGGGGCAATCTTGATCAAACCAAAAAACCAACTTGCCTTGATAGAATTTTTGATTGATAAGAGCAAAATCTACAGAAAAGATAAATCAGGAAGTAATTAGTTGATTTTTAGTTGAATATACTCTCTTAGTTTTATTTTGGAACGTTTTTTGAAGTTTTATAATCAAAATATTCCAAATGCCTCAGAAAAAAATTACTTTCGGTTTTTTAAATCGATCCATGAAATTTAAGTTTCTTCTCGTCTTTTTACTAATAGGATTATCTTCCTTTAGTGCAGCTCATAAATTCTACTTAAGCGTCACTGAAATGGAGTATAGTGAAAAGTCAGAAAGCCTAAAGATAACTTCCCATATTTTTATAGATGATTTGGAGGATCTTCTTCAAACCAGATATGATAAATCGATTAGACTCAGTCAGACAAATGAATCGGCTAAAGTCTCATCTCTTATAAAAAAATATCTGGATAAGAAATTGGAAGTAGAGATAGACGGGAAAGTTTTCCAAATGAAATATTTAGGGAAGGTATATGAAGATGATATGGCCTTGTTATTTCTAGAGATTGAACATGTGTCTTCATTCAGAAGCATTGCAATAAAAAATGCCATACTGACCGACATGTATTCTGAACAAAAAAATTTGGTTCACGTAGCTTATAAGGGGACCACAAAAAGTTTAATACTAAATAAAGAGAAGCAAGAAGATGTGTTAAATTTTTAACAATAGAATTGCTTCGCCTTAATAAATACTTATTTTTAGACACTTTAAAACAAATAAAAACAAATGAGAAAATTTAATTCTGCCATTTTGGTATTTTTCTTCATTTTTTCCACCGGTTTATATGCTCAGGAAACTGAAGCTCCTAAGGAAGAAGTAAAGGAAATGGGCCATACCAATCAAAACAAATTTAGACAACTTTATGAGGAGTTTGCTACTCCAAATCAATATAGAACCGCTTCGGGAGCCCCTGGCGCTCAGTACTATCAAAATCAAGCCGATTATAAAATGGATATCGAGCTAGATGATAAAACCCAAAAATTAACTGGGGAAGAAACTATTACCTATCACAACAACTCCCCAGATGTATTGGAATATTTATGGGTGCAGTTAGATCAAAATATCCGTTCTAAAAATTCTGCTGCTTTAGATAAAGATGGTAGTGGGATCTCTGCTGTTAGTCAGCCAGGAACTTTCGTGAATCAGTTTTTGGATGAGCCTTTCGATGGAGGGTTCAATATAGAATCTGTTACTCAAGACGGAAAGAAATTACCTCATACTATTAATTTTACAATGATGAGAGTAGATCTGCCTCAACCTTTGAAAGCAGGTGAAAGCACCTCTTTTTCTATTAAGTGGTGGTACAATGTAAATAATCACGTTACAGATAGAGCAAGATCTGGATACGAGCATTTCCCTAAGGATGGAAATAATGTATACGTTATTGCGCAATTCTTCCCGAGAATGGCTGTGTATAATGATGTAGAAGGATGGCAAAATATGCAGTTTTGGGGGAATGGTGAATTTGCACTTCCTTTCGGAAACTATGAGGTGAACATTACAGTTCCTGCAGATCATATCCTAGATGGTACTGGAGAGATCCAGAACAGAAAAGATGTGTATTCCAAAGATATGATGAATAGATATGAGCAGGCTAAAAAATCTTTTGATAAGCCTGTTATTATTGTAACACAAGCTGAAGCTGAAGCTACGGAAAAGCAATTTTCTGATAAGAAGAAGACTTGGAAGTTAAAAGCTACTATGGTTAGAGATTTTGCATTCTCAACTTCTAGAAAATTCGTTGTAGATATGATGAATGTAGATGTAATGGGTAAAAACGTAATGGCAGTGTCTATGTATCCTAAAGAAGGAAATCCTTTATGGGAAGAGTATTCTACTAGAGCTGTTGCACAAACATTAAAATCTTATTCAAGTCACACCTTCCAATATCCATATCATAAAGCAATTTCTATACATGCCAAGAATCAAGGGATGGAATATCCTATGATCTGCTGGAATTATGGCCGCCCAGAAGAGGATGGTACTTATAGTGATAGAGTAAAATTCGGGATGATCAGTGTTATTATTCACGAAGTTGGGCATAACTTTTTCCCAATGATCGTAAATTCTGATGAGCGCCAGTGGGGATGGATGGATGAAGGTTTAGATACTTTCATGCAGTATTTAGCGGAGCAAGACTTCGGAAAACAATATCCTAATGCAATTTCTCCTGAAACTGCATATCCTTCAAGAAGAGGTATGCCAGCCAATATAGTTCCTTACATGAAAGGAGATCAGAAGTATATTTCTCCCATCATGTCTAATCCGGAAAATGTATTCCAATTAGGAAACAATGCCTATGGGAAACCAGCTACCGCATTAAATATTTTACGAGAAACAGTAATGGGACATGAATTGTTCGATTATTCTTTCAAGACCTATGCACAAAGATGGATGTTTAAACACCCAACCCCAGAAGATTTCTTTAGAACAATGGAAGATGCTTCTGGAGTAGATCTGGATTGGTTTTGGAGAGGTTGGTTCTATGGAACTGACTATGTAGATATAGGTGTAAAAGAAATGAAAAAATATTTTGTCACCGATAAGGCTACAAAAGAAGGAACGGAAATGTTGAAGAATTATGGTGTAACAGACCCAGAGAGCATGCAGTTTGTATATGTGGTTGAAGAAGGTAAAGATGGATACGCAGAGGAAATGAAGAATAGGGAGATCCTGGAAAATGCTCCAAAGTTGAATGAGTATTTAATGGACAATTTTAGTGCAGAAGAACGTGCTAAAATGAAATCGCCTAAATTTTTCTACGAAATCACTTTTGAAAAACCGGGAGGTTTAGTAATGCCTATCATAGTTGAATATACCTATGCAGATGGAACTACCAAAAATGTTACATATCCTGTACAAATTTGGAGAAAGAACGATACAGAGGTAAGCAAAGCCATTGCAAGTGATAAAGAGATCATAAAAGTGATTGTAGATCCTAATATGGAAACTGCCGATGTAAATCTTGATAATAACAGCTGGCCGCAAAATGCCAAAGAGAGCAAATTTGACCAGTTTAAGAATGATTCTGGTAACTAATTTTCGTATATAAAAATTAAGCCGACTTTAACGAGTTGGCTTCTTTTTTTAATATATATTGTGATTATCTTTGTTGACTATGATAACACTTCCTTTATTTATTAGTGGTGCCGAAATTGGTTTTATAATCTTTATACTAATCATGGTATTTGGCGCCGATAAAATTCCTGATATTGCTCGTGGACTTGGAAAAGGTATGCGCACCCTGCGTAATGCTTCCAACGATATTAAAAGCGAGATTACTAAAAGTGCCGAAAAACAGGGCATTAGTGAAGATATCTCTAAAGATGTGAAAAGTGAGATAAGTAAGATAAAACAAGATCTAGACGAAATTACAGGTTCTGTAAAGCGTAGATTTTAATGCTTGAACAGCTAAATAAGTGGGACAGAGATTTGTTTGTGTACTTAAACATTCTTGGTATTGAAGATTATGATGGTTTTTGGATCTTTGTAACTAATATAAAACACTGGATTCCCCTCTATTTGTTATTTTTCATCCTCTTTTTTATGGCATTTCATTGGAAGAAGGCCATATTTAATTCAATTTTTTTATTATCATCTTTTGTTGCGACCTTGGGATTTACCAATCTTGTAAAAGGAATCGCATTAAGGCTAAGACCTAATAATGATCCGGAATTGCTGGATATTATTCGAATTCTTCAAAAACCTACCAATTACAGCTTTTTTTCTGGACATGCTTCTTGCTCCTTTGCAGTTACTACTTTTGTGATTCTAAGTCTAAGAGAAAAATATAAATGGATTTATATTATCTATCTCTGGCCAATAATTTTCGTAATGAGCCGTGTATATGTTGGAGTGCATTATCCATTAGATCTTATCGTGGGAGCAATTGTA
The DNA here is from genome assembly GCA_038233835.1 of Flavobacteriales bacterium. Classification (GTDB taxonomy): domain Bacteria; phylum Bacteroidota; class Bacteroidia; order Flavobacteriales; family Flavobacteriaceae; genus Gillisia. Next base: position 33,229 of record JBBSVD010000009.1, read on the forward strand.
GGGCTGCTGTTTGGATTTATTTTCTATAAACTATATGAATTGGCAGGTAAAAGATTCTATTAGGCAATTTTTCTGCTAAGGCTTAAACCATCTCTAATTGGAAGCATTATAGTTTCCAATCTTTCATCTGAAGCTATTAATTTGTTATACTTTAAAAGTGCTATAGTAGAAATGTCGTCCTCTTTTACTTTTTCTACTACCTTTCCGCTCCAAAGTACATTATCTGTTAATAATATACCTCCTGGATTCAATTTGTCGATTATTAGATCGAAGTATGCCGGATAGTTTGGTTTATCTGCATCCATAAAGATCAAATCGAATTTTAGATCTAAACCTGGTAAAATATTAATTGCATCACCTAAATGTTGTAGAATGTTATCTCGATATCCTGAAAGCTCAAAATATTTATTTTGAATAGATTGCAATTCTTCATTAATGTCTAAGGTATGAATGATGCCGCCTTTTTTTAATCCTTCAGCTAAACAAATAGAAGAGTATCCAGTATAGGTACCTAATTCTAAAATAGAAGAAGGAGCCAGCATCTTAGATATAATGCTTAACAGTCTACCTTGGTAATGTCCGCTAAGCATTCTGGGTTGAAGGATCTTCTGATAGGTTTCCCGGGTAAGTTGAGCCAATACTTCAGGTTCTAGTTGGGTGTGTTCTAAAGTATATTGGTCTATTGCTTCAGGTATAAAATGCATTTTTTATTGTTTTCAGCAAATTTAGTCATATCTATTTATCAAAATGATCAAAAAAATTAGAATAGATGGATTTGTAACTTTTTGAAGCTGAATATAAGTGGTATTTTTACGTCAAATTGCAACTATGAAATTTGAGAACACCAAAGAATTTGCCCAACAGATGGATAGCGAAGATAATTTAGCTCCTTATAAGAATGAATTTATTTTTCCCAAGGTAAATGGAAAAGAAGTTATTTATTTCACAGGAAATTCTTTAGGGCTTCAGCCAAGATCTGCAAAGAAATATGTAGATGAGGTAATGGAAGATTGGGCAAATTTAGCTGTGGAAGGTCACTTCTATGCAGAGAAACCTTGGTGGGATTATCACGAAAGATTTTCAGCTAAATTAGGTAAAGTAGTAGGAGGAAGGCCTGGTGAGATCACTGTAATGAATACACTTACGGTAAATCTTCATTTATTAATGGCAACTTTTTATACTCCTACAGCAAAAAGGTTTAAGATTATTTGTGAGGAAAAAGCTTTTCCTAGTGATCAATACATGATCACTTCACAAGTTAAATTTCATGGGTATACCGAAGAGGAAGCAGTGGTTAAAATTGAGAAGAGAGAAGGCGAGCATTTCTTTAGGACTGAAGATGTAGTGGCTAAAATAAACGAACTTGGAGATGAATGTGCCTTGGTGCTAATCGGTGGAGTAAATTACTATTCCGGACAGGTATTGGATATGAAGACCATTACTGCAGCTGGTCATAATGTTGGTGCAAAAGTAGGATGGGATCTTGCGCATGCAGCCGGAAATATTGAGTTAAAACTTCATGACTGGAATGTAGATTTTGCCGCTTGGTGTAGTTATAAATATATGAATTCAGGACCTGGAAATGCTTCCGGTTGTTTTATTAATGAAAAATACCACGGAAGAAAGGATCTTACCAGACTTGAAGGTTGGTGGGGACACAATAAGGAACGTAGATTTCTTATGGAGCCAGAATTTCAACCAGAACCAGATGCGAACGCTTGGCAGATAAGTAATGCACCAATTTTAGCTATGGCACCTTATCTGGCTTCTTTAGAAATGTTTGAAGAAGTAGGAATGCCTGCGCTTATAGAAAAGCGAAATAAAATTGTGGCTTACTTAGAATTCATATTACACGAGATAGATAAAGAGGTAGATGCCAGTTTCGAAATAATAACACCGAGTAATCAGGAAGAACGGGGAACGCAGTTATCTGTATTCCTGCATGGTGAAGGGAAAGAACTTTTTAATTATTTGATGGAAAATGGAGTTATTACAGATTGGCGAGAACCAAACGTTATTCGCCTGGCTCCGGCACCATTCTATTGTTCTTTTCAAGATATGTATGAATTTGGACAAATTTTAAAAGCTGGAATTCTTAAGGATTAATTTATTCAACCTTAATGTTAGTAAAATATAGCTGAAAAGTGCTATCAGCAGACTTGTGCATTTTGGCAATAGGGATTCCTTTGAAAGTTTCATAATCTTCCCAAGTAGTAGTAAGTTCTCCTCCTTTCGAAGATAAATAAGTCCATTCCTTGATCATGTAATCATCACCAAAATATAATTTGTAGGTATCGTCTGGAGTATATCCACCTTTTCCTTTATAATTAACTGTAAGTTGCTGCATTTCCTTATTACTAATAGGAGCCATTGCAGTTTCGGTATAATCTGACTCATAATTGCTCCACATTAATTGATAAGGAAACAATAACCAATAACTATCATTAATAAATTTTTGGTCTACTGCCATAGCGATAGAGTCTAAACTCTCATCTCTTTTGTAGGTTATGGTTTCTCCTTTTTCTGAAAGAGTTATTTTGTTGGTTTTCGGAGCCCATTTCCAATCACGCTGAGATCTAACTTCCCCGTTTACCTTCACATTAAAGGTGAAATTCAATTCATTTAGTTCATCGAACTTTTCCATTCCATTGGCATTTGCCATTTTAGTAGTTAGCGGTACATCCACAGCAGTAGAATCAGTAACAATGATCTCTTCAGATTCAGAATTTTTAGAATCATCTTTACAACCAATAAATATAAAAACTAGTAAACAAAATGTAAGTAATTTTTTCATTCTCATAATATTTTTAATAAAAATAGTAAATATTGATGGATTTCAAATTTTACTCAAATCAAAATATGAAAATAAAAAAAGGCCCTTTGAATTTCAAAGGGCCTTTTATGAAGAATGTTATTAATTATATTCCTCTTCCTGTAAGAAGTTTGTACAGTATAAGTATAACTGCAATAACGATTAAAATGTGAATGATGCTACCTAAGTCTGGAAAAGCAAAATATCCGATTAGCCATCCAATGATTAAAAGTACTACGATAAGCCAAATTATATCTTTCATATTGTTAGTTGTTGTGCAACATTTAGTTGCTAGTTAAAGGTTATTGATTTTACAAATTCTTAAATCCTAATTTTAACATATAGATAAATAAAATATTCATAAAACCATACACCTGGTTAGATTTCGGTACGAATTTATAGAATAGTCTATCTAATCTAAGGTTATTTAACGAGTGTTTAACTAAATTCTTAATTTTTTTTTAATTTACAATTTTTTTTTTCAAATTAAATTTAGATGATACTGCTTGATTTTAATAAAAAACAATTTTAGCTTTCATTTTCTGCTTTGTTGATTCTCATCTCCAAATCTTCAATAACTTCTCTCACGGAGTCCACATTTTCTGAAGATCTTTGATGCGCATCTTCCATCGCTTTTTCTAGTTTTTTATCTGGATGCTGAAATAGATCTGTGATCACATGATTCACTTTATCTATAATACTTTCCTGACTGTTCTTAATGTCTTCCAATTTATTTAGGATCCCTTTTAATTGTTCTATTTTCTCTTGTTTCATAATAATGGTATTAAGTTAATTCTATTAATTTTAATTATTCTTCGGCCTGTTCTTGTTGTAATTTAGGATAATCTATATAACCTTTAGCGCCGGGTGAATAGAATGTATCTTCATTCCACTCTTCCAAATCGGCATTTTGCCCAAATCTTTTAGGTAGATCTGGATTAGAGATGAAAAGTTTCGCGTAAGACACCAGATCTGCATTTCCTTCTTTAATTACCTTATTTCCCTTCTCCTGATCAAAACCACTATTTATCATTAAAGTTCCTTTATAAATAGGTCTGTAATGTTTGGCGATGTCAGTTACTAAATAATCTATCTCACTTACATCGGTAAAAGGTTCCGATAAGTGAAGGTATGAAAGATTGTATGCATTTAGTTTGTTTACAATAAAATCGAAGGTTGGTATGGTTTCTTCTGTAGCCGTAATACCAAAAGTTCCATTTAGAGATGGATTTAATCTTACTCCAATTCGGTTTTCATCCCAAACCTCATTAATTGCATCTATAACTTCAAAAAAGAAACGAGCTCTGTTAGCAACATTGCCACCATAGTCATCTGTTCTTGTATTGGAATTCTTGTTAAAGAACTGATGTATTAAATATCCATTCGATGAATGTATCTCAACACCATCAAATCCTGCTTTTTTGGCACATTGAGCAGCTTTTTTAAATTCTTGAACAGTTTCCTTTATTTCAGAAATCGTCATTGCTTTTGGTTCTACGGTATCTTCAAATCCGTTGGGGGTATAAGCCTTTTCATTTGGATTTACGGCGCTGGGTGCAAGAGGCTTATCTCCGTCATGAAAAATTGGATGAGAAATTCTTCCACAATGCCATAACTGTATAAAGATTTTACCGCCTTCTTCATGAACAGCTTGCGTAACCTTTTTCCAAGCTTCAGTTTGAGCTTCTGTATAAATTCCTGGAGTATTTATATAACCAACGGCTCTTTCAGAAATTTGTGAACCTTCAGTAATGATAAGGCCTGCTCCGCTGCGTTGTTTGTAATATTCAACGTGTAAATCTGTTGGAATATGATTTGGATTATCAGCTCTATTTCGAGTCATTGGAGCCATAATTA
>JBBSVD010000010.1:0-37295 GCA_038233835.1 Flavobacteriales bacterium
AAGGAATTTAGTACTGTTCCTCGTCTGTTGGAAAATTCTTGCTTTTTACATCATTCTTATAACCTTCAAAAGCCTTGGTCATTTCCCCATGTAGATCTGCGTAACGTCTTAAGAATCTTGGATTGAATTCATGATTCATTCCCAACATATCGTGAGTTACCAAAACCTGACCATCTACTCCGTTTCCAGCGCCAATTCCAATTACCGGAATACTTACACTTTCTGCAACCTCTTTCGCTAACTTAGCTGGCACTTTTTCAAGGACCATAGCAAAACAACCTAATTTCTCTAATAACAACGCATCTTCCTTTAATTTTTCTGCTTCTTGTTCTTCCTTAGCACGAACCGTATAAGTCCCAAATTTATAAATAGATTGTGGCGTAAGTCCTAAATGGCCCATCACTGGAATTCCTGCATTCAAGATTCTTTTTATAGATTCCTTAATTTCTTTTCCACCTTCCATTTTAACGGCATGCCCACCGCTTTCTTTCATAATTCTAATAGCAGAGCGAAGCGCTTCTTTAGGATCACTTTGGTAACTTCCAAACGGAAGATCTACTACAACCAGTGATCGCTCTATTCCTCTCACCACACTAGCAGCATGATATATCATTTGGTCCAAAGTTATTGGTAAGGTGGTTTCATGACCTGCCATTACGTTACTAGCAGAATCACCAACTAGGATCACATCTATTCCAGCGCCATCCACTATTTGCGCCATGGTGAAATCGTATGCCGTAAGCATGGCTATTTTCTCTCCGTTGGCTTTCATTTCCACAAGAGATTTAGTGGTAATTCTTTTATATTGTTTCTTGGCGACTGACATTAGCTGTTTTTTTAGATGAGTAAAAGTAGTAAATTAGAGCTCTACATTCAAAACTTAGTATAATGAAGATTTTACCTCTAGTTTTCCTGTTTTTATTCAGTCTTCCATCATTTTCACAACATACTGAAGAGGAGCTGGAAGCTAAGGCTACAATCGATGCCTTTTTTGAAGCCTTTCACAATAGAGATTCTATTGCTTTAATGGAAATATCGCATCCTACTATCGTAATGCAATCTATTACCGTGAACGAGGATGGGAGCAACAAGATCTTTACAGATACCTATTCCAGTTTTATAAAAGCCATTGTATCTATACCAGCAACCACAAAACTAGAAGAGCGTTTATTATCTTATGATATTCGTATAGATGGACCTATGGCCAATGTTGCTACTCCATATTCTTTTTATGTAAATGGAGAGTTGAAGCATTGCGGGGTGAATAATTTTCAGCTTTTTAAAGAAAACGAGGAATGGAAGATCGTTTATATTATAGATACTCGAACTACTAAAAATTGTATTTCTAAATAAGCCTTAAAAGAATTACAAAATTCTTGGCAGTAAGAGAATAAGTACAGTTGCATTGTTCATAGCATGCATTGCAATTGGCCAGATCATGGTTTTATTCTCCACCTTTATCTTTCCGAAGTAAAATCCAGCGATAATCCTTGGCACTATCATTAGAAACAGTACTAGATCTATCTGGAAGCTATCTACATAATTAGAGATATGTACCAATCCGAAGATGAGGGCAGTAAGTATCCACACTCCCACATAATTTTTACTTAATATATTACATGCTTCAAATTGGACTTGTAGTGGAATAAATTCTCTTAGAAATAGAAATGTTATGATGATGAAGAGGATAAGAAAAATGTATTTTATTGCCCAATGAACGTCTATTGGAATAAAAATAAGCAAGCCCATAAGCACCCAGCAACAAAGGAAATAGATAAAATCGTTTGGAGAAGGTCTTATAAGTGTTCTAAACATTCCTTCTTCAAGGATAGGAGCGATGATCACTGCCAGAATAGCAAATTTCCAAGGTTCATCTTTCATTAAAGAATTAAGATCTCCTTGCTCATATTGCAACATATCTAGTTCCGGAAAGAGCACTTGAAGAATTCCTAGCAAACTGAAAAAGAAAAAATAGGCCAATAGCATCCAGCCATAATTTCTTAGCAAGTTCTTGATCTTAAAAAATGTGATGTGGCTTAAATTATTCAATGAGCTTTTTGACTAGTCTTTTTAAAGTTAGGTTATTTAAAGCAATATTGAGTTACAATCTAACAGTCGCTTAAACTCACTTTTACTGCAAGTCCACCTTCTGAAGTTTCTTTGTATTTAGAATTCATATCTTTTGCCGTATCCCACATGGTTTCTATCACCTTATCTAATGGTACTTTTGCTTTTGAAGCATCGCTATCCATAGCAATTTCTGCGGCATTTATAGCTTTAATTGCTCCCATGGCATTTCTTTCTATACAAGGTATTTGTACCAATCCGGCAATAGGATCACAGGTTAGTCCAAGATGATGTTCCATAGCTATTTCACTAGCCATTAAAACTTGAGCAGGAGTTCCTCCCATTAATTCTGTTAAAGCACCAGCAGCCATTGCAGAAGATACACCTATTTCGGCTTGGCAGCCGCCCATCGCTGCAGAGATGGTAGCGCCTTTTTTGAATAAGCTTCCAATTTCCCCGGCAACCAACATGAACCTTTTTACCTCCTCGAAAGTTGCCTTATGATTTTCTATTACCATATAATACATGAGCACAGCTGGAACTGTTCCAGCACTTCCGTTGGTGGGAGCCGTAACAACTCTTCCTAATGAGGCATTCACCTCATTCACACTTATAGCAAAACAGCTTACCCATTTAAGGATCTGTCTAAATTTTACTTCTGTACTTCTAATGATTTCCAGCCAATTCTGGGGAGTGCTGTAGGTTGCATCTCCAAGTAAACGTTTATTCATGTCGAAAGCACGACGGTGCACATTGAGTCCGCCGGGTAGAGAACCTTCAGTATGACAACCTATGTACATAGATTCTAACATAACTTCCCAGATCTCTTTTAATCCATTATGGATTTCTTCAGGAGAACGTAAAGATTTTTCATTCTCCATCACGATTTCTGAAATGCATTTATTTTCTGAATTACAATAAGCCAGAAGTTCTGTCGCTTTTTCGATAGGAAATGGAAATGCCTGAAAGCTCTTCATTTTTTTTGAAGCATTCTTTCGTTCTTCCTTTACCACAAATCCTCCACCTATAGAATAATAGGAAGAAGAGGATTTTTTACCATCTTTTTGAGTTGCTCTAAACGTTATCCCGTTAGGGTGAAAGGGAAGGAATTTTTTGTTGAAATTTATATTTGTTGTAGGATCGAAATGAATGGCATTCTCTCCATTTAAAATAATAGACTTAGTGGTTCTAATATTGAATATTTCTGGATCTATTTGCTCTATATCCATTAGCACAGGATCGAATCCTGCCAATCCTAACATTACCGCCAGATCTGTAGCATGTCCTTTTCCTGTAAGGGAAAGAGAGCCATAAAGGTCTACATGAACAGCTTCTACATCGAAAAACCGATCCTTATCCTTAAGTTCTTGTATCCAGCGTTGCGCGGCACGCCATGGACCAAGAGTGTGAGAACTGGAAGGGCCAACTCCAATTTTTAACATGTCGAAAACACTAATGCATTCTATTTTTCGCATTCCTATCCAATATTTGATGGCAAAAATAAGGATTTGTTAATTTAAGACTTCATTTTTTCGAAATTCTTATTAAGAAATCTTTAAGAAGATTTTGCATTAGGGATTGCAGCGGCATCCTTTTAATTTTTCCTCGAAAATTAAAAGATACAGCAGAAAGCCCGGCCTTCTTGCTGCATTTTCGGGATGCAGAAGAAGGAATGCCATGATTACTTTTATTTATGACAACCTGTCAGAACTAAACCGCTGGCATAATGATTGTCTATTTGAGGTTGTGAAATTGAATCAATAATATTTAAACACGTATACTATTATGAGTAAAATAATTGGAATTGACTTAGGAACTACTAACTCTTGTGTTTCTGTAATGGAAGGTAGTGAGCCTGTAGTGATCCCTAATGCTGAAGGGAAAAGAACAACACCATCTGTGATCGCTTTTGTTGAAGGTGGTGAGATTAAAGTTGGTGATCCTGCAAAACGTCAGGCAGTTACTAACCCAACAAAAACTATTTCTTCTATAAAGCGTTTTATGGGGAACAAATATTCTGAATCTTCTAAGGAAGCAGGAAGAGTTCCTTATAAAGTTATTAAAGGAGATAATGATACTGCACGAGTAGATATAGACGGGAGAATGTATACTCCACAAGAATTATCTGCAATGATCTTGCAAAAAATGAAAAAAACTGCTGAAGATTACCTTGGACATGAGGTGACAGAAGCGGTTATTACGGTACCTGCATATTTTAACGATTCTCAACGTCATGCAACTAAAGAAGCTGGTGAGATCGCAGGTCTTAAAGTAAGAAGAATTATAAACGAGCCTACTGCTGCGGCATTGGCTTATGGATTGGACAAAAAATCTATTGACCAGAAGATCGCTGTTTATGATCTTGGTGGTGGTACTTTTGATATTTCTATCCTTGAATTAGGTGATGGTGTATTTGAAGTGTTATCTACAAATGGTGATACTCACTTAGGTGGGGATGATTTTGACCAGGTAATTATAGATTTCCTTGCAGAATCTTTCATAAAAGCTGAAGATATAGATCTTAGAAAAGATCCTATGGCTTTACAACGTTTGAAAGAAGCTGCTGAAAAAGCGAAGATCGAATTATCTTCTTCTACGCAAACAGAGATCAATTTACCTTATGTTACGGCTACTGCAAGTGGACCAAAACACTTAGTTGAGACTTTAACAAGATCTAAATTTGAGCAATTAGCTCATGAGCTAGTTAAACGTTCTATGGATCCTGTGAAGAAAGCATTAAGTGATGCTGGACTTTCTGTAAGTGATATAGACGAAGTTATTTTAGTAGGTGGTTCTACTCGTATTCCTAAGATTCAGGAAGAAGTTGAAGCTTTCTTTAAAAAGAAACCTTCTAAAGGGGTGAACCCAGATGAGGTTGTTGCAATTGGAGCAGCTATTCAAGGTGGTGTATTAACAGGAGATGTAAAAGATGTATTGTTACTAGATGTAACTCCACTTTCTCTTGGTATTGAAACTATGGGTGGTGTATTGACTAAGTTAATTGAGTCTAACACAACTATTCCAACTAAAAAGTCTCAGGTATTCTCTACAGCGTCAGATAATCAACCATCGGTTGAGATCCATGTACTGCAAGGAGAACGTCCTATGGCAACAGATAATAAAACCATTGGTAGATTCCATTTAGATGGTATTCCACCAGCACAAAGAGGAACTCCACAAATTGAAGTGACTTTTGATATTGATGCAAATGGTATTATTAAAGTAAGTGCTACAGATAAAGCTACTAACAAAACTCAGGATATTAGAATTGAAGCTTCTTCTGGATTAACTGAAGAGGAGATCCAAAAGATGAAGCAAGATGCTGAAGCTAATGCTGAATCTGATAAGAAGACGAAAGAGAAAGTAGACAAGTTGAATGAGGCTGATGGAATGATCTTCCAAACTGAAAAGCAATTAAAAGAATTTGGTGACAAGATATCTGAGGATAAGAAAAAGCCAGTTGAAGATGCTTTAGAAGAATTGAAAAAAGCTTACGAAACTCAGGAAATTGCTACAATTTCTCCTGCTTTAGATAAACTTAATGAAGCATGGAAAACAGCTTCGGAAGAAATGTACAAAGCGCAAGCTGACGGACAGGGTGCGCCAGGTGCAAACGGAGCTCCGGGAGCAGATGCAGGTGGAGCAGATGATGCAAAGCAAACAGATGATGTAGAAGATGTAGACTTCGAAGAAGTTAAATAAGCATTTAAATACTAGATCTTCCCTACAAGATCGATAATGAAAAGATCCCGATGAAAATCGGGATCTTTTTTTGTTTAAAATATTACAAGAATAAAATATAATACAGATAAACCAATGTGAAGATTACCAATAATGCGAAACAGATCAAGCTAAATATTTTATATGATTTCGTGGGTTGATCTTCTCTCCTTAGATGATTCCCTGTTACCAATTTATAATTGAACCATGCTAAAAATGGAGCAGATAGAAAGGAGAGTCCAGTTGCGAAATCTATTAGAAATATAAAAGAACCGGAAAGAAAGAAAAGAATGCATAAGGAGAGAATGGGAATTACAAAGATCCCTATTGTATAATCTTTCCATCTTTTCTTTTCATTTTGAATCTGTTTTAGTTCAGGATTCAATAATTCAGAAATAACTCGGGGAAATGCGTCGGTAACAGTTAAAGTAGTGCTCAACAAAGTTATAGAGGCAGCGATAGAAATAATTGGCGTACTCCAAGAACCTAATGTTCTTCCATATAGTTCTACCAATTGAGAAGAGAATTCAACCGAATTTGGAGAAAAAGAGGTGCCACTTCCAAACATGACCAAAGCACCTAATATTAAGAATAACAATCCAATAAATGATGCAGATAGATATCCAATATTGAAATCGGTAAAAGCTTCTTTAATGCTTGGTTTATGCTTGGTTTGTTTCGCCTTTTCTTTTGTCCAGATAGAGTGCCAGACTGAGGCATCTAACGGAATGGGCATCCAGCCCATAAAGGCAATTATAAAACCAATACTCGCAGTAGTCCATAAGGATGGAGAAGGAGTACGTAATGCTTTTTCTGCTGTTCCTGCTCCAAAAGCCATAATTACAGCAGCAAGTGTTGCAATAGTAAGAAAGCTAACAATGATCTTCATGCTTTTATCCAGTCCGGGATATTTCCCAATGAGAAGAAGCGAGATGCAGAAAATTAGGATAACCAGACTCCAAACAAATGGGGTCCATCCAAAGTTGAAAAGTTTTTCGGCTAATCCAGCTGTCACAATGGTGACTGCTGCCTGAATAATAAACATGGTTCCCACTGTGAAAATAATAAACGCCCAATATGGGAACAGCCCTAATTTTTTATAGCCAGTGATCAGATGATTTCCAGTAGCAGCAGCATATCTTGGTCCAAATTCCAGAAAAGGATATTTTGTAGCACAAGCCAATACCAAGGCCCAAATTAGAATGAATCCGTAATCGGCGCCTGCTCGGGTAGCTTGTACCAAATGAGAAACTCCAATGGCGGCTCCGGCAAGTAAAAAGCCAGGGCCTATACTTTTTAATAAGGAGCTTTTAGAATTAGAATTCTTTTTAATCATTGAATAAAATATCCTCGTAAATCTAAACTAAAGTTTCTATAATAGTTGGTTTCATTTCATGAACCCCATCAAAAGGGGTAATGGTAAGGTTTTCTGGGAAAAGTTCCTTCAACCGAAGCTTCTCGTTATGTAAACGCTCTTCATCCATAAATGGATCATCATTTCCATAGATCATAATTTTTTTGCTTTCTTTTAAAAACTGAAAGTCGTCTGGCTTCAATTCCTTTGGAAGACCACCGGAGCAGAGGATTAGATGAGAACATTCTATTTTTTTCTTAGAAACCCAGCGGGTTGCTACAGAAACTCCTTGAGAATAGCCTAAGACTATGAGATTGGTTGCTTTTTCTAGAGCTTCTGCCTCATAAACTTCATCTAAATAATTCATTGCATTTTCCACTTCCTGTTGGGTATTATCTTTGGTGAACCAAGAAGCACCTACATGTGTGTACTTTCCATTTAGATAATATTTGGAAGCTGCCTGTGGAGCAATTATATAATTTTCCTGACGATCCAATCCTTTAAAGTATTTTAGAAAATATTTAGAGAGATATCCAATTCCATGAAAGACCACCCAGATATTTTTTGTGAGATCAGTTTTTTTATTAAGAGTATTATAGGAATTCGTGATTTTATAAGAAACCCGTTTTTCGTCTGGATTCATCCTTTTTGGTTTTGTATTTTTACAAAGTAAACAATCTTATTTGGAATGGAGAAACAAGAAATCCTGGCTGCCTGTAATGTAATGTGTAAAAACACACTCATGGAAACTTTGGATATTAAATTTACAGATATTGGTGACGATTTTGTAGTTGCAACAATGCCTGTAAATTCTAAAGTGCATCAGCCAGATGGGGTTTTACATGGCGGAGCCACAGTCGCACTTGCGGAAAGTGTGGGAAGCGTGGCTTCTCATATCTTTATGGATTCAAAAGAATATTTTATTCGTGGAATAGAGATCTCAGCCAATCATTTAAAAAGTATAAAAGAAGGACTGGTTTATGCAAAGGCAATTGTAATTCATAAAGGTAGAACAACCCAACTGTGGGAAATTAAGATCACCGATGAAGCAGATAATCTCATTTCAATGGTAAAACTAACCACTATTTCTTTGCCTAAAAATAGTTGATGAAGGCTTTAGATTTTTTCGAATTAATAGAACAAAACCTAGAAGAAGGAAAAGCGATGGTGAGCTATAGGCTTCCTGAGAAGGATGCTGTTCAGCTTTTATCGCAAACTTCAAGTGAAATTTTCAGAATAAAAGATTTTTCTGAAAGCGGATTCGTTTTTGCTCCATTCGAAAATTCTATAAGTCCGCTTTTTATTCCAGAAAATGACTGTGATAAATCGGTTTTGCCATTTTTTGAAAAAGCAAATATTCAATTAAATATTGCTGAAAAATCTTCAGAAGATTTAAATGCGGAGGCAAAATCTGCTCATATAAAATTAGTAGAACTTGGAATTGAAAGCATTCGAAAAGCCGAACTCAAAAAAGTGGTACTTTCCAGAAAAGAAATTCAAAAAGTAACTGCTTCTGCAGTTGAAATATTTCAGAATTTGCTCTCACTTTACCCAAATGCATTGGTTTATTTATGGAGTAATCCGGAAACTGGAGTTTGGATCGGGGCATCCCCGGAAACTTTATTGAGAACCGAACGAACCAAATTTAACACCATGGCACTTGCCGGAACTAGAAAACTGCAAGATTTTTCGGAAAATGATTGGACCCATAAAGAATTGGAGGAACAGCAAATTGTTACTGATTCCATACTTTCTAAATTAAAGGAATTAGGCTACGCTGAAAGGGATTTAAAAGTTTCGGATACCTACACAAGTATGGCGGGGAGTTTACTTCATCTAAGAACAGATATTACAGGGAATTTTAAAAAGGATGCTACAGAAATAAGTAGCATTCTAAAATCATTACATCCAACTCCGGCAATTTGTGGGTTGCCAACAAAAATAGCTCATGAATTTATTCTTGATCATGAAAATTATGATAGAGAATTTTATACAGGATATTTAGGACTATTAAATATGTCTAGCGAGATCAAGCGTAATAATAGAACTAGAAATCAGGAAAATCAGGCGTATTCCAGTATTAGAAAAGATTCGGCCTTATTTGTAAATTTGAGATGCTTAAAATATAGAGAAGGAGAAGTTGCTATTTATGTGGGTGGCGGAATAACCAAAGATTCTAATGCTATCTTAGAATGGGAAGAAACTGTAAATAAAACACGAACTATGAAAGCGGCTTTATAATATAGCCTTCTTGTAAGAATAGTTGCTAAAAATTGTAATTTTGAGTTTGATAGGATTTCTTAGAAAACCATTCGATATTCTATCGTCTTAAACTATATTTAAAATGTTATCGTGAAATACTCCAAAATACCGGTTGCCCAGTCCATAGTTGCTTTATGTGTTGCAAAGAATATCAAACACGTTGTGATATCTCCGGGCTCACGAAACGCTCCATTAACTATTGGTTTTACTAATCATCCGGAAATTGAAGCCTATAGTATTGTAGATGAACGATGTGCTGCTTTTTTTGCTCTGGGGATCGCACAGCAGCTCAAGCAACCTGTAGCCGTGGTTTGTACTTCCGGCTCTGCTTTGCTTAACTATTATCCTGCAATTGCTGAAGCATATTATAGTGATATTCCTTTGGTGGTGATCTCTGCAGATAGGCCTATAGAACGCATCGATATTGGAGATGGGCAAACAATCAGGCAAAAAAATGTATTTGAAAATCATATTTTATATTCGGCTAATCTTTATTCAGAATTAGTTCTGGATAATGAAGCTTTAGATAAAAAGCTGCTTCAAAAACAATTTGAAAGTCGCAGGCATAATGAAAGGGAGATTAATCTGGCCTTGAACAATGCTATAGAAAATAATGGTCCTGTTCATATCAATGTTCCATTTTACGAGCCATTGTATGCTTTAAACGATCACAAGATCACAGATCCTGTCCAGATCTTTCCAGATCTGAGCATCCGTGAATACTCTAAAATAGAATTGCAGCCCTATTTGGAATTGTGGAATAAGGCGAAGCGAAAAATGATAATAGTAGGAGTGATGCAACCACATAGTATAGAACAAAACTATTTGGACATATTAGCTAAAGACCCTACTGTACTTATTTTTACTGAAACCACCTCTAATATTAATCATCCAGAATTCTTTACGAGAATAGATACTCTAATAGGGCCAATAGAAAAATGTGAAGATGCTAATGAGCAATTTGAGGCCTTACAACCTGAGATTCTATTGACTTTTGGAGGGATGATCGTTTCAAAAAAAATAAAATCATTCTTACGGAATTATCAACCACAACAACATTGGCATATAGATCCAAAAAAGGCATATAATACCTTTTTCTGTTTAAATAAACATTTTGAAACTTCCGTTAATGTGTTCTTTCAGAATTTCTTGCCTGGAACAGTTTATTTGAATAGTGATTATGCAAAGCATTGGAAGACTGTAAACGAGCAACGTAAAAAGCGTCATGACCTTTATGTAGATGAGATCCCTTATTCAGATTTTAAGGCGATGCAAGCTATAGTTCCTGCAATTCCTAAAGATTATAACGTGCAGCTAGGTAATAGTTCTACCGTGCGATATGCTCAGTTATTCAACTGGGAGCCTACACAAGACGTTTTTTGTAATAGGGGGACAAGTGGAATAGATGGAAGTGTTTCTACCGCAGTGGGTGCGGCATTGGTTAATCAGCATCCTACGGTACTTATTTGTGGCGATCTAAGTTTTATTTACGATAGCAATGGACTTTGGAATAATCATATCCCTGCGAGTTTTAGAATTATTGTGATAAATAATTCTGGAGGAGGAATTTTTAGAATACTTCCCGGTAATAAGAACACAGAGAATTTTGAAACCTATTTCGAAACAGTACATGGTTTGAATGCAAAGCCAATTTGTGATATGTATAATTTGGATTATTCTTCTGTAAAAGATTCAGAAACATTAAAGATAGAATTAGACGTTTTTTTTGAAGCTTCAATAAGGCCAAAGTTGTTAGAGATATTTACACCACGCACCTTGAATGATGAGGTTTTATTGGAATACTTCAACTTTATGAAATCGTAATCTGCTTGAGCAAATTCTAAATTAATTCATTTTTAAAACAATAAAAATTTGATTTCCGAAGCCATTTAGAAAGCTTCAGCAATATCAGATTTCCCATAAAATATTAAAGTATCTTTGCGTTTTAAAATTCAGTTATGCTTGCACTAGGACAATACCATACATTAATTATAGATCGTGATACCGAACCGGGATTATTTTTAACCGGATCTGGAGATGATGAAGTATTATTACCAAATAAATACAAACCGGAAAGTTTTAATATTGGAGACGAAATAGACGTATTCGTTTATTTAGATCATTCTGAACGTCCTGTTGCAACCACACTTCGTCCATATGTAAAACTGGATGAGTTTGCTTATTTAAAATGTGTAGAAGTGTCGGATATTGGAGCATTTTTAGACTGGGGATTAGAAAAACATCTTTTTGTGCCCTATCGTGAAATGGCTTCTAAAATGCGTAAAGATAGTTGGTATCTAGTGTTTTGCTATTTAGATGAAGTTACTGAAAGATTAGTGGCATCCAGCAAGACCAATGCTTTCATGGATAATTCAGAGATCACTGTGGAACCTTATGAAGAGGTAGACATAATAGTGGTAAATCCAACAGATCTTGGCGTGAATGTTATTGTAAACGAATTGCACCAAGGTCTTATCTATAAAGATGATATTTTTCAGGATCTAAATCCAGGAGATCGATTAAAGGCTTGGATCAAGAAAACCAGGCCAGATGGTAAGTTAGATGTTACTTTGCAACGTCCAGGATATAGAAGTATAGAGCCAAATGCAGATAGTATCATGAATGAATTATCTTTAAAAGGTGGTCATTTAAAACTTACAGATAAATCTGATCCAACAGAAATTCAGCGTGTTTTACAAATGAGTAAAAAGAGTTTCAAAAAGGCAGTTGGTACGCTTTATAAGCAAAGAATGATAGATATTAAAGAGGATGGTATCTATTTGAAAAAGGATTAATTTTTTCTAATATCTTCTATAAAAAGGAGAATACCTACGGTAATAAATAGGAGTGGTATTTTCTGAAGCATCCTTATAAACCGTATTTCTTACACTAGATTTTGGGAAATAGGGATTAAAATTCTGATTGAAATACCTGGCATCGTTATCTCTAGGATTAGCTGTAAAGCTAATTGAAGGCTTTTTTTCTGAAAGTTGCACTGGCGGAGATAACTCTACATAGCTATTGGCTCTTTCATATTCTACTTCCTGCATTACTTCAGTTAGATTTACTTGTATTGGAATATTCTTTTCATCAAAATTGACAGTTCTAATCTTGAATTTTCCTAAGTATGGATTTTCTGGAGCAAGGACAGATAAAGATGGAGTGATCTCGGTGCGCTTAATTATAAAGTCCTTTGGGGAATTAACCACAGGAATTTCTTGAGCCATTCCATAAGTGGTGACCGTTAATAATAGAAGTAGCATTGTGAAAAATTTCATCTTGATCATTTAATTCAAAGATATCAAGAATTATGCAATAGCGTATTTCTGAACCGATTTCTTTAGCAGTTTATCTAAAACCTATTAAAAAGATGTTTTTAGTTTTTTAAGAATGAAATAATTTTATTTTTGACCTACTAAAAAACAAATTATATGAAAAACACATTTTACGCAGTAGTATTTTTATTAGTAGGATTTACTGGATTTTCACAAGAATCAGATTCAGCTTACAAAGCTAAGGCAGTTCAGTTAATAGAAATTAACTCAGGAGCAACTTTCGATGTGATGCTTAAGCCTTTAGTAGGAATGGTTGCTGAAGAAAACCGTGATGCTTTTAAAGCTGAAGTTAAAGAAAGTATGAAGGATCTATTCGATAAACTTGCTGTAGTTTATATGGAAAGTTTTACTGAAGCAGAATTAGATGAAATTCTTGCATTTTATGCAACTCCTGTTGGACAAAAAATGACTGCAGAATTACCGGTCATTACTGAAAAGTCAATGCAAATTGGTCAAACGTGGGGAATGCAATTGCAACCACTTATGGCTAAATATTCGAAGTAATAAGCGACTAATATTTTTTAAAGGCCTGAGATTTATTTCTCAGGTTTTTTTTATAACACAGTTGGAAATAATTCTTAATACGTCCTGAAATCGATACAGAGAAGTAATAAAAAAATTTATCCAGATTAGAAAATAAACATATTATATTGAACGCTGTGATAATTAAAAAAATTATCATTCCATCCCGAAAGCTTTCGGGAAAGGAATTTCTTACTATTTTACAGATTCTTCATTCCATTGCATTCCGATCAGAATGACAACATATAAACTTAATGTATAGGGTAGTTATAAAAAAATTTAGTTGATATCTATGGAGAAATTCTGCGAAAATCTCTAAAATCTGCGGGAGAAAGCTACTAAAGATTAAATATGGAGGATTAAGCTCAATTAAGAAGCCTCACGAAAAACAGGAGGACGAATAATTTTATAGTAATTCTTCTGTACCGAATATTATGTACAGTTTTCTAAAAACTCTATTTTTATAAAAAATAAGAAAGATGAGCAAGATAGAATGGAAGCCTGCTAAAATATACGAAGATATCACCTACAAAAAAGCAAATGGCGTAGCCAGAATAGCTTTTAATAGACCAGATATTCGTAATGCCTTCAGGCCAAAAACAACAAGTGAACTATACGATGCCTTTTACGATGCCCAAGAAGATACTTCTATAGGGGTGGTGTTACTTTCTGCAGAAGGACCTTCCTCTAAGGATGGAGTGTATTCTTTTTGTAGTGGTGGAGATCAAAAAGCCAGAGGGCGTCAGGGTTATGTGGGAGAAGATGGGATGCACAGGCTTAATATATTAGAAGTTCAGCGATTAATAAGGTTTATGCCCAAAGTAGTGATTGCGGTGGTTCCCGGTTGGGCAGTTGGTGGAGGACATAGTTTACACGTTGTGTGTGATATGACCCTAGCAAGTAAGGAACATGCAATTTTCAAACAAACCGATGCAGATGTCACCAGTTTTGATGGAGGATATGGTTCAGCATATTTAGCTAAAATGGTAGGGCAGAAGCGAGCAAGAGAGATCTTCTTTTTAGGAAGAAATTACTCGGCTCAGGAGGCTTTTGAAATGGGAATGGTAAATGCCGTAGTTCCACATGCAGATCTGGAAAAAATCGCTTACGAATGGGCACAGGAAATATTGGCAAAATCTCCAACTTCTATTAAAATGTTGAAATTTGCGATGAATCTTACCGATGATGGAATGGTTGGCCAGCAAGTTTTTGCGGGAGAAGCAACCAGACTTGCTTATATGACAGATGAAGCTAAGGAGGGAAGAGATGCTTTTCTAGAAAAGCGCAAGCCTAATTTTGAAAAAAAATGGTTGCCATAACTAAAACTAATAGGTTTTTATAACATGTTACCTTGCTTTACTAGATTTTGCCAGGGCAACTACTTTAGCTGCTATTTCTTCCCAAACTTCTTCCTGAAGAAAATGTTTGGATGGTAAAAGGGATATCTCTTTTAAGTCGGCAAAATCTTTTATTTCATTTCCATATCGTTCCAAAGTCAGACCTGGATCATCCTCTCCCCATATAGCCTGTATAGGATAAGGAGTATTTTGTATTGCTTTTAGGCATTGTTCTCTAAATTCTTCACTATCACTAAAATTCCTCATAATTTTAAGAAAAGCTTTTCCATCGTCTTCTCTTTTCAATAAATCTACATAAGCTTTTATTTCGGCGTCTGGAATGTTATCTGTATCATTTACTCCTAAGCCTGAAAACATTAAAGGCCAAGTAGTGTGAGTTAGTGTTTTTAATTCGACTTCTCCCAAAATCTTAATCTCAAAAGGCCTCATAGGCAAAGGTTTTTTGAAGTTTACCACATCTACCCAAGTATTTAGAATGGTAAGTGATTTTACTTTTTCCATATTTTTAGCTGCCAGAGAAAAGCCAACAGGTCCGCCAATATCATGAACTACTAAATGAAATTCATCTACTTTTATTTCTTTTAGCGCACTTGCCAAAAAATCGGCAAAATTAGGAAAACTATAATCAAAATTTTCTGGTCTTGCAGACAGTCCTAACCCAGGCAAATCTATGCTAATCCCCCTATAACCTTTAGATGCCAAAGAAGTGAGCACCTTTCTATAAAGAAAAGAACTGGTTGGAACTCCGTGAATACAAACAACGGCTTCGCCAGAGCCGTAATCAAGAGCAAAGGTTTTTATTCCATCTACGTTAAAATAAATACCTGAATCTTCATGTTTAGTTATAACCTTTGCAATTTTTTCAGAATTTGACATGCCCAGAAATTTTAAGTTGGTTTATCCCTCATGAGGGTTTTATTGCTCGTACCGATTGCTATAGGGATGCATCGAAATTTTTAATATGATTTTCCGATTCCTAATTCAAAGGCTTGCCCCGAGGCCTTCAATTAGAAAGCGAAATTAGCCCGAACTTAAATTTAATGGAATTTTACCTGATTGTAAAAAAAAGGGTGATAATTTAAGGTTAAAGTTGATTACAATAACCTAAACCTAAAAGGTTTGAGAAGCCTGTTAGGTTTGGTATATAATAAAAATTTCTCTATCTCAGTTTTGGGAACTTAGAAGGATTGGATTCATTCATGATCTCATACACCTTTTCATAAATATCTTCTGAAGAAGGTTTAGAAAAATAATCCCCATCTGTTCCATAAGCTGGTCTGTGTTCCTTTGCAGCTAAAGTTTGAGGTTTGCTATCTAAATGAATATATGCATTCTGATTTTCAAGAATTTCCTGCATGATATAAGCAGAAGCTCCTCCAGGGACATCTTCATCTATTACTAATAACCTATTGGTTTTAGCAACACTTTTCACAATATCCTTATTTAGATCGAATGGTAAAAGCGATTGCACATCGATCACTTCAGCATTTATTCCTACCAATTCCAATTCTTTTGCAGCTTCTTCTACCAATCTTAAGGTTGAACCATAAGACACCAAAGTAATGTCTTTTCCTTCTTTAATGGTTTCAACAACTCCAAGAGGAGTTCTAAATTCACCCAAATTGTTTGGTAATTTCTCTTTAAGTCGGTATCCGTTCAAACATTCTACAACCAATGCTGGTTCGTCTGCTTGAAGTAAGGTGTTGTAAAATCCTGCTGCTTTGGTCATGTTTCTTGGCACCAAAATATGGATCCCTCTTAGTAAATGTACTAAGGCTCCCATTGGAGAGCCACTGTGCCAAATACCTTCTAATCTATGCCCTCTGGTTCTAATAATAACCGGAGCTTTTTGTCTTCCTTTTGTTCTGTATTGCAAGGTTGCAAGATCATCACTCATTATTTGAAGTGCATATAAGACGTAATCCAAATATTGAATTTCAGCAATTGGGCGCAAACCTCTCATAGCCATTCCTAAACCTTGGCCTAAGATGGTGGCTTCACGAATTCCAACATCTGCAACTCTAAGTTCACCATACTTTTCCTGAAGTCCTTCCAATCCTTGATTCACATCTCCAATGGCTCCACTATCTTCCCCAAAGATCAAAGTTTCCGGTCTTGTTTCGAAGATCTTGTCGAAGTTATCTCTCAAAATTATTCGTGCATCTACATCCTGAGCATCATCATCGTAAGTTGCTGGCACTTCTTCAATAGAAATAGCGTTATTGATAGATTCACTATATAAATTGCTGCTGTATTCTGGTTGAGAGGCGTTGGTATAGGTTTCTATCCAACTTATAAGTTGAGATTTAGCATCGCTATCCATTCCAATCAAATAGCGCAAACTCTTTCTGGCCGCCACCAAAAGATCCTTTTTAATTGGGTCTTTTAGTTCTAATAGCTCTTTTTTTAAAGACAAGATCGCTTCTTTATCATCAGAATTTGAAGCTGCATTATCTAGTAAGGGTAAAAGTCCAGAAAGCTTGTCTTTCATAGGTTGGCTATACGCAGTCCAAGCCGCCTTTTTACCATCTCTTACCTGTTTCTTTATATCTTGATCTATCTCGTTTAATTCTTCTTCTGTGGCAAAATTATTTTCCAGCACCCATTCTTTGAACTTTACATTACAATCGAAAGCTCTTTCCCAGCTTAATCTATCTGCATCTTTATAACGTTCATGAGATCCCGATGTTGAATGTCCTTGAGGTTGCGTTAATTCATTTACATGAATAAGCACAGGAGAGTGGGTGTCTCTTGCTATTTTTGAAGCTTTCTGATATGCTTCTACAAGTGCTACATAATTCCAACCATTCACTACGATTATTTCGTAACCTTTATTGTCTTCATCTCTTTGAAAGCCTTTAAGGATCTCAGAAATGTTCTCTTTTGTTGTTTGATGTTTGGCATGTACCGAAATTCCATATTCGTCATCCCAAACACTCATAACCATTGGCACTTGTAAAACTCCGGCAGCATTAATGGTTTCCCAAAAATGACCTTCACTTGTGCTGGCATTTCCTATAGTTCCCCAAGCAACTTCATTTCCATTATCAGAAAATTTTTCAGCATTTATTCCTTCAACATTTCTGTAGATTTTAGAAGCTTGCGCTAATCCTAGAAGTCTTGGCATTTGTCCTGCCGTTGGTGAAATATCTGCACTGGAATTTTTCTGATTCATCAAATTCTTCCAACTTCCATCTGGGTTCAAACTTTGAGTTGCAAAGTGTCCACCCATTTGTCTACCTGCAGACATAGGTTCATTTTCTATATTGGTATCGGCATAAAGACCAGCAAAGAATTGTTCTATATTAAGTTCGCCAATGGCCATCATAAATGTTTGATCTCTATAATAACCAGAGCGAAAATCACCGTTTTTAAAAGCTTTAGCCATAGCAAGCTGGGGTATCTCTTTCCCGTCTCCGAAAATTCCAAATTTGGCTTTGCCAGTTAACACTTCTCTTCTGCCTAATAGACTACATTCTCTACTGGTAACTGCAATTTTATAGTCTTCTAAAACTTGAGTTTTAAAGTCTTCAAAGGATATAGATTCTTTAGATTGTGTTTCGCTTTGCATGAAATAAAGTTTGAATTGTTACAAATATAACTAAAACTAGGAGTAAATACAATTCAATAATATTAGCATAATTTATCTAAAAATGCAGAAAATATTGAATTAGTTAAACTATTGATAATTATTAAGATATAATTGAAGTTTATTTAAGAATACAATAATGTGTGTTCCAATTGTTCTTTAAAAGATAATTGAAAATATACTTTTCACTCAATAACTTAATACCATTCTCGGGTAAATAATCTAATAAGTGTATTTATATCTAAAGTTACAATAAACCTTATTTTCTGGTCATAATCTTTTTGACCTATTTCCCAACCTAAATTAGAATATACCGGTAAGAAAACCTCAAAATAATCGGCTACAAAACTCAGTCTAATTCCTGAATCATATACAAATTTTGGACTAATACCTTCATTCTTAACTACTCCAAGATCTCCATAAGCATAGATCCATTTCCAAATATTAGTACTGGCATTGGTTGTAGCCATCCACTGGTTTGCAAAGGCCGGTTCCAGTTTAGATTTAAATCCACCTTCAGCTAAAATAATCTGTTGGCTAAATAAACCGCTGTCCTGACTTCTACCGTAGTAGTTATAATCGAACAAATAATCTGTTGGTCTGTCAAGTGCAAAACTATAATAATCGGAATCAGTTTCATCATTATAAAGGAAGGTTCCCGCATAGAAGCGCAGGTTTATCTGCCTGTTGTTTTTAAAGAGCTTTCTATATTCTAAGGTCATAGATACCTTACTAAAGTTCTTTGCAAGTTGATAATCCACGCCAGCACTTAAATAATCTATCAAATTCACATCGCTAAAACCATAACCAATATTAAGCACATTATATTCTGGTTGTTCAACTGGATTTAAAGGATCTATATCCTGCTTTACATTAATATTTCTAATGGAAATAGATTGCCTTTGGTTATCTCTTAAATAGGAGTTTCTAAAATATAAGGATACAAAAGGAGTGAATTTCTGATAAAACAGGTCGTAACCAAAGGAATATCTGGTACCTCCAGCACCAAATTTAATAGCGAATAGATTTTCATCATCTATATATGAAGTGTAATTAGCAGAAGCAGATCCAACCACCGTTTTGCTTGAAAAACCATATTTGGGTGAGATCTTCCAGTCAAAATTTTTATTTAAAAAGGTTTTATTGTAAAGTTTAGGCCCAATAGAAATTCCATCATACAAGTTGTAGTTGAACTCTGGCATAAAAAAGAACTGGTTGTATCTTGGATCTTCTACATCTTGAAACAATCTAAATTGTAAGGGTTTATTTAATAAGGTTGTAACTTTTCTGTAATTATCTCGCTGATTTATCTCAGGAATTGTACCTTCATAATTCAATGCCAATCTATCTATACTATATCGAGGAATTGTAACTTCCTTTGTATCGGTTACATTTTCTACCCAGGTCTTATAAACTACTTTTCCATCCTTAAGTCCGTATAATGAAATAGGCATGTCTGTATCCCTTTTATTTTTTATGGTAACCATTAATGAATCTGGTGTTCTTCTAAGCTTACTAATTGTATAATCTATTTTCTTATTGGTTTTTATATAATCCTCATAAAACCAGGAAATATCTTTATCGGTATTTTTCTGAAGAATATTTAAAAAGTCTTCTTCACTAGATTGTTTGAGGACATTCTGATTATAAAATTCTGAAATCGATCTTTTTATATCTTCAGCTCGCGCGTAATCCTTTAAATATTTTATTCCTGTTCCTGCTTTATAAGCATTTGCAATATTCTTATTGAATTTAATAAGCGAATCTTGAGCAGTTGACAAAGGTTGATCTATGTTCATTCTTGCCATGTGAAGATATAAGAACGGATATTGATCATTAAATTCAAGATCTGCAGCATGGAACCATCGTATTCCAAATACATCACTTAAATTCCCCAGTATCTTCATCTTCGGATAATACTCATCTACATAATCCATCAACAAGGAAAGCGTAATAGCATCGTAAACCCATTGTTCTTTTCTTGGATTTACCAGTATTGTATTCTTGATATATTGATTAGTAATGGTCTTTAATTGCTTGATATCATATTGAAAGCCATCAGGGAAAGGCCTAATAAATGAAGGTAATTGATTAAGTCCATAAACTGGATTACTCAAATACTCGTCTCTAGTGACCATTAATGCCGGTTGAGGATATTTTCCTAGACGGGTTTCTAAGAATTTCATAATCCTATTCAAGATAGCAGCTTTAATATCTGGATTTAAGCCTTCATCTTCAAGGTTAGTTACAATTTGTGTGCTATTTGCCTGAATAGACTCAAATCTATAATTTTTGGTAAGGTATAATTGAGAATTAACAGAATTATCTCCAGAAAGATAACTCGTCTTAAAGGTATCTTCAGTTACCAATCTATCTAAAGTTAATGGCGATGCTACATATAAATAAGGTCTGGTAGATAATTTTAACTTAACGCTTACTGGTGCAGTATACTGGTTCCCTAAATTTTTATCGCTGTAAATTTGCCAGCCATCTTTGTAAACGGCAGGGGTTAAGTACCAGTAATTCAATTTATAATTTCCTTCATCATCATATCCGAAACGGGTAAATTTTTCTGAAGGAACTTTTACCGAATATAACAGATTGATAGTTGCACGTTCTCCTGGTAAAAGTGGTTTTTCTAGATCGATTTTAAGAATGTCTGCAGCATTTATCGGCCGTTCCCAGTTATATGCTTTTAAATTATCGTCTGTAACAGTATAGATCTTAGTATAGCCTCGTTCTTCTTCTCTTGCAAAATGAAATCTTCGTAAATAATCTTCAGCAAAACGTTTAGCAAGCGGAGTAGATTTGTCCTTATAACTATTCGCCCAATCATTTAAGTAAATCTCTTTTAAAGTATCCTTGCTGGTATTTTGATACTCTATTTTATGTTGAATATTAAAGATCTTTATAGAATCATTCAATACAGCAGAAATTTCCATCCTGGTTTGAGCATGAAGACCAAAGGCTCCGTTAAGACTAAGAATGATTATTAAAAGCAATTTTATTTTCACAGGACTAAAAGCATTACTTATTAATTGTTTCAGTAAAATATTCAGAAATTAATAGGCTGCTAATCGTTGAATTAGCAGCGCTTATAACTTTAATCATTTGCTAGAAGTTCGGACTTAAATTATATTCATCATAGAATTTATCTAAGATATCTATAACCTCGTCTTCTGTATCCACAACTTGTACAAGATCGATATCGCCATCGCTAATATTTTGAAAAGTCTCAAAAAGCGTAGATCTAATCCAATCTATTAATCCTCCCCAATATTCGCTACCTACTAGAATAATTGGGAACTTATCTATTTTATTGGTTTGGATAAGTGTAATTGCTTCAAAAAGTTCATCCAAGGTTCCAAATCCACCTGGCATAACGACAAATCCTTGAGAATATTTAACGAACATTACTTTTCTTACAAAGAAATAATCGAAATCTAAGCTTTTATCCTGATCTATATATGGGTTGTCATGTTGCTCGAAAGGGAGGTCTATATTTAAACCTACAGAAGTTCCTCCGGCTAGGTGTGCTCCTTTATTACCAGCTTCCATAATTCCAGGACCACCACCCGTGATGACTCCGTATCCATGATCTACAATTTTTTGAGCAATTTTTTCGGTTAGTTTGTAATATTTTTGATCTGGTTTGGTACGAGCAGATCCAAATATGGAAACACATGGACCAATTTGCCCCAGTTTTTCATATCCTTTTACAAATTCACCCATTATTTTAAAAATAGCCCAAGAATCGTTTGTTCTTATCTCATTCCAGGCTTTATTTTCTTGTTTAGCTCTCATTGTAGTTTTATTCAAATCTTACTAATTGTTTAATTCTTTCTTTAAATATTGTGCCGTATAACTTTTTTTGTGTTTGGCCACTACTTCCGGAGTTCCTGTGACTATTACCTCACCACCATTTTTTCCGCCTTCATATCCAATATCAATTATATGATCGGCAAGTTTTATAACATCTAAATTATGCTCTATAATAAGTACTGTATTTCCTTTATTTGCAAGTTTGTTTAGAACATCCATCAAAACACGAACATCTTCAAAATGCAAACCTGTAGTAGGCTCGTCTAATATATAAAAAGTATTTCCGGTATCACGCTTAGAAAGTTCTGTGGATAATTTAATTCTTTGAGCCTCTCCACCAGAAAGGGTGGTGCTTTGCTGGCCTAAAGTGATATATCCTAAACCAACATCTCTTAATGTTTTTAATTTTCTATAGATCTTCGGAATCAGTTCGAAAGAATCTGTGGCTTCTTCAATGGTCATTTCTAACACATCTGAAATGGATTTTCCTTTATACCTAATTTCCAGGGTTTCTCTATTGAATCTTTTCCCTTGGCAGGTTTCACATTCTACATATACATCTGGCAAAAAGTTCATTTCAATAACTCGAAGTCCACCACCTTTACAAGTTTCGCATCTTCCGCCTTTTACATTAAAACTGAATCTACCAGGTTTGTATCCTCTAATTAATGCTTCGGGAGTTTTAGCAAATAAATTTCTAACTTCAGAAAAAATACCAGTGTAGGTTGCCGGATTCGATCTGGGGGTTCTACCAATTGGCGATTGGTTAATATCTATAACCTTATCAATTTCATCTAAACCTTTTATGCTTTTATATGGCATAGGTACTTTTACCCCATTAAAGTAAAAAGCATTCATTATTGGGTAAAGCGTTTCATTAATCAATGTAGATTTTCCACTTCCGGAAACCCCGGTTACCGCGATCATTTTTCCTAATGGAATCTTTACAGTTACATTTTTGAGGTTGTTTCCTGTAGCACCAATAAGGGTTATAAATTTACCGTTCCCTTTTCTTCTTTGCTTTGGAACTTCAATTTCCATGGTTCCATTAAGATAGGAAGCAGTAATGGTATTATGTTTTTTAATCTCTTCCGGAGTTCCTTCACTAATAATTTCTCCACCATGTTTCCCAGCATGAGGACCAATATCTATAACATGATCTGCACGTTCTATCATATCTTTATCGTGCTCCACAACAATTATAGAGTTTCCAAGATCACGAAGAGATTCTAAGGAATTGATCAGCTTTTCATTATCTCTCTGATGCAGACCAATACTAGGTTCATCCAAGATATATAATACGCCAACCAACTGTGAGCCAATTTGTGTAGCAAGCCTAATTCTTTGCGCTTCTCCTCCGGAAAGGGATTTAGAACTTCTGTTCAAGGATAAATAGGTAAGACCTACATCTACCAGGAACTGCAACCTTGTTCTAATCTCTTTTATTACTTCTGAAGCTATTTGAAGTTGCTTGTCAGAAAGTGTGCTTTCTAGATCTGCAAACCAGCTTGCAAGATCTGTAATGTCCTTATTGGCTAGTTCTGCAATATTTTTATTGTTGATCTTGAAATATAAAGATTCTTTTCTAAGCCTGCTACCTTCACAAACAGGACAATCAATTTTGTCCATATATTCCTTGGCCCAACGTTTCAAAGAGGTAGATTCATTATTGTTGTAAGTGTTCTCAATAAAAGTGGCAATACCTTCAAAATCTATTTTAAAATCTCTTGTAATTCCAAGAGTGTTGGATGACTTAGAAAATTTTTCCTTTCCTCCAAATAATATCATTTCTAGAGCGGCCTCAGGAATCTTATCTATAGGATCACTTAATTTAAAATCGAATCTTTCCGCAATAAGTTCTAATTGAGAAAATACCCAGTTCTTTTTCTGCGGGCCATGTGGCGCCAATGCTCCACTTTTAATTGAAAGGTTTTTCTTCGGAATTACTTTATCTACATTCACTTTATGCAGAGTTCCAATCCCATTACAATTTGGGCAAGCTCCTTTTGGCGAATTAAAAGAAAAATTATTAGGCTCTGGATTTGGATAGGAGATTCCAGAAGTAGGACACATTAAATTTCTGCTGAAATATCGAACCTCATTGGATTCTTGCTCTAAAACCATGAGTACATCCTCTCCATGATACATGGCTGTCTTTATACTTTCTTCTAATCGTTTATCAGCTTCAGCATTTTCATCTATTTGAAGCCTGTCCACCACGATCTCCACTTCGTGAATCTTATATCTGTCCAGCTTCATTCCTTTTACAAGGTCTCTTACTTCACCATCGGTTCTAACTTTTACAAAACCTTGTTTGGCAATCTGCTCAAATAACTCTCGATAATGACCTTTTCTGGATCTAACAACGGGAGCAAGAATACTTATTCGTCTTCCTGAAAAATTCTTTATGATAAGCTCTTTGATTTGCTCGTCGTTATAGCTCACCATTTTCTCCCCGGTGTTATAACTAAAGGCATCGCCAGTTCTAGCGAATAAAAGTCTTAAGAAATCATATATTTCTGTAATTGTACCAACAGTACTTCTGGGATTTTTTGTAGTTGTTTTTTGCTCTATTGCAATAACAGGAGATAGACCTTCAATTTTATCTACATCTGGGCGCTCCATTCCTCCAAGGAACTGTCTTGCATAAGATGAAAATGTTTCAATATAACGGCGCTGTCCTTCAGCATAAATGGTATCGAATGCCAAAGAGGATTTTCCCGAACCGGAAAGCCCTGTGATCACCACTAATTTTTCGCGAGGAATGGTAACATCAATATTCTTTAAATTATGAACCCTAGCCCCTAATACTTCGATGTTTTCTTGCGCTTTTGCCATAATTTTTAGAAAGAGGGCAAAGGTACTTAAACTGTTGCTAATTAAAAAGTAAGCTAGATTAATCGCTCGTTAATTTAAATCTTAAACTGATGTAAAAATTATAGAAGATAGACGCAAATCTCATTAAAAATCATAAAAATTGAATTAACATTTGATTAAGTTAATAAAAAATATTTTATAATTTCTTGCCAAAAAAAGGCTTTAATCTAAAAATAATTACTGATTATCGATGATTTATCAAATTGATTGTCAGTGTAATATTACTTGTTTAATTTATTTTTTATAGGGGTTTTCCCTTATATTTAATTTAGAATTTTCCCCAAATAAAGTTGCCTTTATACTGGCTACTGTTTAAAATTCATTTACCCCGTTCCCCCTCCCTAGATTATCGATTTGTTCGATGTTATTACGATTTGCCCAAATCTCATCGTATGACCTACGAGTAGTTTTCAATTTTAACTAATAAGTGAGGGATGAAAGTGGATAAAAAACTATTGTTAATTATAACTAATCAATTAGAATTAACTACCCAATTAAAAGAAAATTTGAGTGTTCATTTTGAGATTTGTCAAGTAAATTCTATGCATACAGGATATAATTATGCATTGGATGTACTTCCTGATATTATATTTATAGACCAAACTACTATCAGTAGCCATAATTTGAAGAACATCTCTAATTTTAAATCAACCCACTTTTTAAATAAATGCTGGTCAGTGATGTATGCCGATGCAAATTTTAAAAGCAGCATAGAGGAACAGTATAAAGCTGCTGTAGATGAAATTATCTATTCTTCTATATCTATGGATGCTTTATATAGTAGAATAATTCAGCAAGCACATTCTAAATTCTCAATTACAAATTATTGGAAAGATTCATTTTTAGGTCTTTTTAACCTTCTGGTAAATCCTGTGGTGTTGTTGCAACAAGATAATATTGTTGCAATGAACGACTCTTTTAAACAATCCTTTAAAATAGACCAACATGAAGATCTTAAACTTACAGATTTTGTGAAATGTGAGAATAAGACAAAGGTAAAGGCTAGTTTAAGAAATTTTGCTAGAGGTAAGCACATGAAAGCAGTTACCAAAACGGTGCTACAATTACAAAATAATAAAACCAGAAATGCCAAGATAAGTTTTAGTAAACTCGATAAAATGATCCATGGACAATTTATTATGATGATTCACTTTTTTGATGGTGAAGTTTTAATTAAAGAAAAGGTAGGGAGCAATTCTGAAAACGTAGAAACTTGTTTTGAAGAAAATTCTAATCTTACCGATTTTAGCTTTACCAAAAGAGAAAAAGAAATTATCCAATTATTGTGTAAAGGATATAAAACGAAAGAAATTTCTGACAGGCTATTTATCTCCACTAAGACCATAGAAAAGCATAGGGCGAATATTGTAAAACGCACCAATTCTGAAACCATACTGGAAAGCATTATTTATGCTATAAAACATAATTTAATCGATGTAAGGCAGGCTTAAACCTTGACTTAAGTGCCTAAATATACGGGATTTCCCCTATGGTCTTAAACCTTCAAATCAATATATCTTTACTTTAATCAAGATTGTCACCCCCAACTGCACCAGTCTTAATTAATAGATTACTACAAAAAAGCACAATTACCATTACAATTAAACTTAAAATACCCTAGGGTATTTACGTAATAATTTTATTAACCATTCTATATATTATTAATCTAAACTATTTAAATTATGAAAAAGTTAAATTACTTTTTAAGTTCCATCGCAGTAGTTGCGATGCTTTTTACTTCCTGTAGTAGAGAGGAGAATGTTGCACCAGTAGACGACCTATCTACAGATTCGGCTGTGCTAACTTTTGGTGCCATGCTAGATAATCTAGCAAATCGTGCAATGAACAAAGGGCATTTTGCTCAAGTGCCAACATGTTCTGATGCCGATCCTGCCACAGCAGAAATTACCTTTTCTTACGATGGAAGCGGGGGAGATAAGGTTGTTGAAGTAGGTATCTCTGAAGATGCTAACGGTTATTTCACTTTGTATAGTGAACTGTTAAGAATACCTATCGCTCAAGGTACAGATTTTACTAAAGTTACTTTGAAGGGATTTAAAGTTTACGATTCAAGTGATAACTTAATATGGATAGCACCCGTAGCCACTGCAACTGCAAATTTTGCAGGTTATGTAGATAAGCCATTGCCATTTGATTTTGATGTTTATGCTGGAACTAAACCTTATATAGATGTAGAGGTTCTATGTTTTGACAGACGTATGGTCAATGAGTATGGATATGTATTTTTTGATATCGAACAAAAGGAACTAATTGATCTTTGCTTATTTGGTAACATCTGTAGTCCTGCAGGAAGACATTATGTGGCTAGCTTTAGCGCTGATGTTTGGTTGTTGAACGATGACGGATCTAAAGGAACACAATTATATGATGGAGTAGTAAATAATTATGATTCAAGCGATTTATCTGCATCACCATTATGTTTAGTATTACCAGATGACTTGGATGAAACAGATACGTATTATGTTGAAATAACTCTCTTAGATGGTGGTGACTATGATTCAGGTAAAGTAGGTACTGTGGTTAAAACTTTAACTATAACAGATGCTGGGGTAAGAACTTTCTTTAATAGTGATAATACTACAAAAGAATACGCACACTTCTTCGTGGATTGTGATGAAGATGATATTTTTGATGAGCCAGGATCAGATTCTTATTTTGCTTGTTTAAGACCACTAAATAGATCTGGTGCAATTGCAATTGCTTCCTTAAGCTTAGATGGAAATGCATTAAGTGTTGTTGTTCTTGGATCAGGGTTTAAAGCAAATGAAATGCACCCACAACATATCCATGGTTTTACTGGAGCTGATGCAGGTAAAAATGCAGAATGTCCTCCTAGCACTGCCGGTGGCTTAGATAATATCATATCTGTTGCGGAAGGAGCACCATTCTATGGAGGTATACTATTACCTCTTACTTTAGAAGGTTCAGGTGATTTTCCAACTGCAGATGCCAGTGGTAGCTATTTCTATAGCAGAACATTTAACTTAACTGATGCACAATTACAGGATATCACTCCATTGGAGGATATGGTAATTGTGGCACATGGTATTGTGATAAATGGTGTTTATAGTGTAACTACTCCAGCAGCATGTAGTCAAGTAGAGTCCTCCGGATCTCTTTAATATTAATAAAGCCAGTATTATCTAATAATGCTGGCTTTTTTCTTTCCTAAATTTTATTAACCATTCTAAATATATTATTAATCTAAACTATTAAATTATGAAAACCATTAATTATTATTGGAGCATTTTTGCGTTTGTCGCTTTGCTCTTTACATCATGTAGCACAGAAGAAACTGCTGTAGATACATCACCAGATGCTAAAAATTCTGCAGAGCTTACCTTTGGAGCCACGCTGGATAATTTAGCAAATAGAGCAATGAATAAAGGACATTTTGGCCAAGTTCCAACTTGTTCTGATGCTGAACCTGATTCAGCAATGGTAACCTTTTCCTATCCTGGAAGTGGAGTAGATATAGTTGTAGAAGTTGGAATTTCAAAAGATTCCAACGGTTATTTCACAGAATATAGTGAGCTATTAAAAATTCCAGTTGCACAAGGATCAGATTTTACAAAAGTTACTTTAAAAGGATTTAAAGTTTACGATTCAAATAACAATTTAATATGGGTAGCTCCGGTTGCACCAGGAGATTTTTCTGGATACATAAACAAGCCACTACCATTTGATATTGATGTTTATAAAGGAACTAAACCATATATAAATGTAGAGGTTTTATGTTTTGATAGAAGAGATGTGAATGAATATGGTTACCCTTTCTTCGATCTTATGCCAGGGAAAATTTATCCACTTTGTTTCTTTGCTAACCTATGTGTAGGTCAAAGACATTTTGTAGGAGATTATAGTGTGGATTTATATTATAATGATGGTACCGGAAGAATCCAATTATATACTAGCGGTGATGCTAATGCAATGCCAAATACTGGTTTTGCAAATGGTGAGTATTTTGCCAAACCTTTATGTTTGGTTGTACCAGACAAGCCAGAAGGTTTCCAAGATTCTCAAGACTATTTATTCTATGTAATTACACCTAAAGATTGGACTGGTAGTTATGGAGATGTAGATAACACACCTCTTGCCGAAGTTGGCTTAAGTTGGGATGATGTAAATGGATTATTAAATAATGATGGAACATCTAATGAATATATCCATGTATTTATAGGATGTGGCGATAACCCAGGTGGTGGAGATGATTGTGATGATAATGGAGGTGATGCTGACGGAGATGGTATCTGTGATAATGATGATGATTGTGTGAATGGTCAAGGTGATGGATGTGAACCAGGTGGTGGAGATGACTGTTTACTTGATTCTGATTCTGACGGTGTTGCAAATTGTAATGATGTATGTCCTGATGAAGCAGGAACTGTTGCGAACAACGGATGTCCAGAAACAAATGGTGGTGATGATAATTGCGAAACAGCATTTATGTATGGTAATGACGCCGATTTGGAATTTAGAGATTTCCATACTGGAAATGGAAAAGCTAGATGGGGATGGATCGCTCAAGGTGAAGGTACTTATACTATATACGCTGGTGCTGGAAATAATTATAATAAAGATATGCCAGTAGGTACTGCGGTTGTTACTTCAGATGCGGATAATGTTTATGTTACAATTGACTGGGCAGCAGGATATGAATTTACTGAACTTCATATTGATATATTCGCCTCAATGCCATCTTATGATGATGTGAAGGCTCCTGGTCAGTATTCTTACAATGAAAGTAATAATTCTGGTGAGAAAACATATACCTATACTAACCCAACTGGAAACGATAATTTCTTTATCGTTGTTCATGCAAAATCCTGCTCTTTAGCACAATAACTAAGTTAAAATACCGGTCGGCAATCTTGTCGGCCGGTTTATTAACCATTCTAATTTAAAAATTCTAAAGATGAAAAAATATACCAATATATATGCACTGGTAGGAGTTATTATGCTCTTTTTTACCAGCTGTAGTACAGATAGAGTAGAAGCACCAATTGACGATACAAATTCTCAATATACAACCATAACTTTTGGAGCACTGCTTAATGATCTGGCTAATAGATCTATGCAAAAAGGACATTTTGCTCAGGTTCCTACCTGTTCAGATGCCGAACCTGCTGTAGCCCTTATTGAATTTTCCTATGGAGGGGAAGATTATTCAACAACCGTAGCTATCCTTAAAGATGGCTCGGGATATTTCACAGATTATTCAAATGATTTAAAAGTACCTGTACCATCTGATGGTTCTACAATGGTTACTGTAACTAGTTTTATGGTATATGATGGTAATACATCGGTAGCCAGTGATGCCTTTTATAGTGCAGAATTTGGTAATTTGATTTGGATTGCACCTAAAGGAGATGATGCCCAATTCGATGGATATGTAGAAGATGCTTTGCCTGCACAATTTGAAGTATTCCCGGGCACAAAACCATATTTTGACATTGAAGTATTATGTTTTGATAGAAGAGTTGTGAATGAATACGGATATGTATTCTTTGATATAGTTCCTAAAACAATCTATCCATTATGTTTATTTGTTAACTATTGTAATGCAGATGCAAGACACTGGGTAGCAGATTATTCAATAGATCTTTATTTTGGAACTAATGCTAATGGAATTCAGCTATACAGTAACTCCAATCCTAATGCAATGGCAACAACAGGCATGAATGGTGGCGAATTTTCTGCAGATCCATTATGTTTAGTGA
Source organism: Flavobacteriales bacterium (assembly GCA_038233835.1). GTDB lineage: Bacteria > Bacteroidota > Bacteroidia > Flavobacteriales > Flavobacteriaceae > Gillisia. Next base: position 30,648 of record JBBSVD010000010.1, read on the forward strand.
TTCCTGGACCGCCAGCAAACTTAGGTAATGATGATCCTTACTTGTATTTAGTTATTTATCCACAAGATTGGACAGATAGTTATGGTGATATAGATAATACACCAGTACCAGTTCAACTCTCTTGGAATATGGTGAACGCCTTATTGAATGACGATGGAACAACTAACGAATATTTACACTTATTAGTTGGTGAATGTGAAGACGCTCTTGATGGTGATGGTACTATTCCAGGTGGAGGCGGAGGAGGTGGAGACACTTGCGCTACAAATCCAACAGGTTCTACCTGTGATCCAGATAATGATAATTTAACTAATGCTGAAGAAGCAGCTTTGGGTACAGATCCTAATGATGCAGATACAGATAATGATGGAGTGAATGATAATTTAGATCAATGCGCTCTTGATGGACGTGCAGAAGGACAAGTAGCTTTGGCTGGTCAATTAGGATGCTGGACAGATCCAGTTGTAGGTTGTAATCCTACCGATTGTGATCTAACCACAACTGCTGGTGGACTTTGTTATAATACATCGATCGATCTAGCTGATTCTAGTATTATTTATAAAGTTACAGAAAATAAATCTTTTGACTTGAGAGGAGATAAAGGAGCGTTAGAGCCAAACGTACTATTTGCTAATGCAAATGTTATGTTAGATGGTTCGAATCTTAATGTAACCTTAAACACTCCGCAAGATTTTGATAAAATCAAAGGATATAAAGTTAAGATTTGGCCTAGTGATGATTCTGGGAATAGAATTGTGGACTGTTTCCACGCTTTATGCGACAATGGAATAGAATTCCCAGAGGGAAACCAAACAGCAATTTCATTAACATTCTCTACTTATGAGTATAAATATCCTATTTATATTACCGTGGAGGCAGTTGTATGTGAGGATATTCCTGGCCCTTAAATAATTTTAGGAACTCAAAAAACTAACGCTTACTATTTGTCAACCGGGGGGATGATGATTATGTAAGGTTAGTTTTATTAATCACCAAATAGTTATTTTAATAGTAATTAGAGGTGTTAATAGAAGAGGCTGTCCGATTTATTTCGGGCAGCTTTTCTTTTTGACTTAATGTTAAAGTTAAAAAAAAGTTAAAAAAAAATACCATTTAACGTTTTTTTATGTATTTTAGCGATCGTTAAGCTGTAGCACTCATATCTCCCCCTAATGAGCTGTTCGGAATAATTCGATTATTAAAGTAAAATTAAATTAATTCTATTTTAAGAAAGAAATTAAATAATCGAGAGAAAAGTTTCATAATAAATATGAACTATAGTTTTTTTCAATATTTAAGTATCTGATATATAAATAATTGTGAAGTAGCAATTATTTTTTTGGAACGGACTTTGAATGAAAACAAACTCATAATAATTTGTTAATAACCAGAACGAGATTTATTTAGTAAAAAGAACTTGTTCATTAAATTTAAAACCCCAATTTTATGAAGAGATTAAATTTATTGTATTTACTACCGGCTTTAGCTGTTCTGTCTTGTAGTAAAGATTCAATTACCCCAGACACAGAAGAGCAATTAATAGAAACCAAAGAATTATCTGCAAATGTAGAAGTTGCATATCCTGAGGACTTCGGACTTCTATCTGATGTTTATTATGCAGGCCAAAAGATTACTGTAGAAGAAATAGATGGCGATTATATTTACGAAGGTGATATTGTTTTTTCGAACGATATGATTACCTCCCAAGATGTAAAATTAGTATATGAAATAGGAGAAGTGCCATCCCAACAAAAGAGTGTGGGACGAACTTCTGGAAGATGGCCAGACAATACTGTATATTATGATATAGACGGTAGTTTGCCTGATCAAAATAGAGCTTTAGATGCCATTAATCATTGGGAAGCTAACACTTCACTTAAATTTGTAAGGAGAACTTCACAGTCTAATTATATCTATTTTACCCCAGGATCTGGATGTTCCTCTTATATAGGAATGGTAGGTGGAAGACAAAATATTACTCTTGCATCAGGATGTTCTACAGGCAACACAATTCATGAAATTGGTCATGCTGTTGGACTATGGCATGAACAGAGTAGGGTAGATCGTGATAGACATATTAAGATCAACTATTCTAATATTCAAAGTGGGAGAGAGCATAACTTTCAGACCTATGCAGAAAGCGGATCTGATGGGGCCGAATTTACTTCTAATTTAGATTTTGGCTCTATTATGTTGTATAGCTCTTATTCTTTTTCTAGCAATGGACAACCAACTATTGTAAAATTGGATGGTAGTACATTTAGTGGACAAAGAAATGCCCTTTCTTCTGGAGATAAAACAGGTATAAATGCTATGTACCCTTCCGGGGATACTGGAACCACTCAGCCTATTGCACCTACTTATATTAATGGTGAATATTATACAATAAGTGGAGTGAGAGTTTTGAGGCACAATGACCTTTGGTACTACTATTCTAGAGTATATGGCTGGAAGATTGTTGAACTGATCGATGGTCGGTGGTATTATGCCAGATAATTTATCTTATTGTTATAAAATCCGGGGATTTAGATTCCCGGATTTTATCTCTTTACCCAAAAATGTAGAAGTGTGTAGCATATGTAGAATATCTTCTCACATTCAATTTCATATTAAACCTTTCACAGCCTCTTTCTATTAATCCTTTAAAATATTTCAGTTTTTTAAATTGAGTATTTAACTATTTTATTATTTCCCCTTTTTTACAAATATTAGTTTCAAATTTTAACCAAACCTACTTATGAAAAAACGCAGCTTTATTTTCTTACTGCCAGCCCTAGCACTATTCTCATGCAGTGAAGATCCAATTAATGAGAATGAAACGGGAACGGGATTAACAAAATCTGAGATTTCATTCGAGAATGTTGAAGTGGCATATCCCGGAAAATCAGGGAATGTTTCTGATGTTTTTTTTGCAGGAAAAAGATTACCTGTAGAAAGTATAGATGGTAATCTTGTTTATCAAGGTGATATCATGTTTTCAAAAGATATGGTAACAGACCAAGAACAAAAATTGGTTTATGAAAAAGGAGAAACCCCATCACGACAAAAAAGTGTGGGACGAACCTCAAGTTATTGGCCTAATAATGTAGTTTACTATTCAATTAATGATACTTTACCAGATCAAGGAAGAGTGACAGATGCTATTGCACATTGGGAATCTACAACTGCAGTGAAATTTGTACAAATATCTGGAGAATCTAATTACGTTTACTTTACTCCAGGAGGAGGCTGCTCTTCTTACATAGGAATGATTGGTGGAAGACAGAATATTACTCTAGCTAGTGGATGTTCTACAGGTAATACCATTCATGAAATAGGTCATGCATTAGGTCTCTGGCATGAGCAAAGTAGAGTAGATCGTGATAGTTATGTTACAATCAATTTTGAGAACATTACTTCTGGCACCGAACATAACTTTAGAACTTATGAAGAAAATGGTTATGATGGATCTGAATTTACTTCTATTTTAGATTTTGGTTCTATAATGATGTATAGTTCTTATTCTTTCTCTGCAAATGGGCAACCAACAATTGTTAAAAAGGATGGTTCTACCTATTCTGCGCAAAGAAATGCTTTATCTAGTGGAGATTTAGAGGGTATATTTAGTATGTACCCTGGTGAAGCTCCAGGTGGGGGAACAACAGAGCCACCAACAACAAGCCCAAAGCCAACACCAACAACTCCAGAGCCTACAAATCCTGAACCAACCTACATCAATGGTGAATATTATACCATTGCTGGATTAACGGTTTTAAGGAAAAAAGACAGCTGGTTCTTTAAAAAGGACCGTGGAGGATGGCAGCAAGTTGAATTGATAAATGGAAATTGGTTTTTCGTTTAGAAGTTTATAATATCTTACAATATTTACAGAGCCGAAGCATTTGCTTCGGCTTTTTTTATGGGTTTATTTTTGAAAGTAGGTGTAGATAAATATTTGTTATACCACAAGAACTGTAAAATATTTCCCCATTTCTACCCGCCAATAAATTTTTAATATTGTTAATCAGGGATTTCCCCTATCATAAATTAAAATTACTATTTGTAATTTTAGTGCAAATACAAACCCTAAAATGTATCGATTAGTGAACCCTACAATCCTATTCCCTCCAAACTGCATTATAACAATGCAACTTTTTCCCAAATTACTGAATGATTAAAATTTTGGATAGTTCTTATGCTAACTGATGCAATTGTTAATTTTAAATTTTAAAATCATGAAAAAAAATTGTGTTTATTTCGGGATTATATTTTTTATCACAGCTTTTATTATTAGCTGTAGTAGTAAGGATGATAGTATTCTTTCTGATGATGATTCTGGAAAAGGAATTCTTTCTTTCAGTATGCTTACCGCTAATGTCTATAATGCGCCGAACAGAAGTATGAATTGGAAGTCTTCCATGTAGTAATATTTCTCCTTCGTATATAAGGATAGCTTTGAAGGATAGCGATGGGAATTGTTATGTGGGGAATAATTCTTCAGGTTTCTTCGAATTACAGTTAGATCCTAATGGTTTAGATTCTGATGAAGATGGGGAAATGGATATCTGGAATAATTTAGAAGAGTTCAATCTTAAACTATCAGTTGGAAGATATATCTTAGAATATTTTGCGGTGGTTGATAAACCTGGGCAATCCTCAAAAATAATATATATGTCTCCACGTAAAAATGCCCAAGGCGATCCAATGCAATTTTATAATTTGGTTACCGTCTCTCTTCCAATTACTATTAATATTCAAGAAGGAGTAAAATACAACCTTCCAGTAGAGGTGCTATGCTTCCAAAAGGATCTTGCCTTTGACTTTGGCTTTATGTTTATAGAGCATGAAGATCCAAATCCCTTCTATCTATGCTCAAAGTAAATTAAAATCCTATAGCAGTATCATCCCCCCTTTTGTCTGCGCCACCTTCCAGTTTTCCGTTGGGTAACCTCAAAATAGCATCTACTTTACCTAGAATTGGAGAATCTTTTTCATTTATTATATATCCCTTTTCCTCTAAAGTCTTTAAAATTTCTGGAGAGAAAGAAAAAGGCTCAAAGCGAATCACATCTGGTAACCATTGGTGATGAAATCTAGGAGCATTTACTGCTTCCTGCATATTCATTCTAAACTCTGAAACATTCAATATTGTTTGTAGAACAGATGTGATGATTGTAGATCCACCAGGGGTTCCTACACTCATCCAAAATTCGCCTTCTTTTTCTACAATTGTTGGGGTCATAGAGCTCAACATTCTTTTTTGAGGCGCTATAGCATTTGCTTCGGCACCAATAAGTCCAAACATATTTGGAACTCCAGGCTTGGCACTAAAATCGTCCATTTCATTATTCAGAAAAAAGCCCAATTCCTCTACATATAATTTAGAACCATAGGCCCCATTTAAAGTTGAAGTAACAGCAATTGCATTTCCAAATTGATCTACTATAGAATAATGCGTGGTTTCCATACTTTCATAGCCTGGAATAGCTCCATGTTTAAGCTTTGAAGAAGGAGTAGCTTTATCAAAACTGAAGTCTTCCATTCTAGAATTCAAATAGCGCTCACTGGTTAGTGTTTTAACCGGAACATCATAAAAATCTGGGTCTCCCAAATAATAACTTCTATCGGCATAAGCCCTACGTTCTGCTTCGGTAATTACTTGTATTGTTTTAGTGCTATTATGGCCATAGTCTGCAATCGGATATTTTTCAAGAGTTTTCATTATCTGTGCTAAGGCAACTCCACCACTGGATGGTGGCGCCATGGAAATAACTCTCAAATTTTTGTAATTGAAAGTAACTGGTTCCCGCCAAACGGTTTGATAGGCTTTTAGATCTTCCATGGTAATAATCCCTCCATGTTCCTGAATAAAATTTACCAGAATTTCTCCTGTGGCTCCACCATAATATTCTTCCCGTCCATTCTTCATTATCTTTTCAAGCGTGCTAGCCAAAGCAATATTTTTCACAGTATCTCCTGCGATAAAGGTTCTTTTATTATAAAGGATAGGAGTTTTATTTACAGCTTTATAATTGTCGTTATTAGCATTAAAGCTCTCAGCTTGTCCTTCTGTTACAATATAACCTCTTTTTGCCAATTCTATTACCGGTGTTAAAATTTGGGAAAGTGGTAAGGAACCTAACTTTTCATGAACAGAAAAAATTCCGGCAACTGTTCCCGGAACGCCTACCGCCAAACCACCAATCTGACTTTTTTCAGCTATTGCATTTCCGTTCTCATCGAGATACATATCCTTAGTTGCTGCCAAGGGAGCCTTTTCTCGAAAATCTAAACTTCCAATTTCCCCATTTGCTTTTCTATAAACCATAAATCCACCTCCACCTAAACTTCCTGCAAACGGATAGCTCACTGCCAATGCCATTTCTGTAGCAACCATAGCATCAAAAGCATTTCCGCCTTTTTTCATGATGTCTGAAGCTATTATTGAAGCTTCTTCTCGAGCAGATACTACCATTGCATTATCTGTGATAAGTCCCATTTCCGCATTGGGCATCTTATCTGAAGTTTTTACGTAAGCTGTTTTACATCCAATAAATAGAAGGAGACTAAATATTAAAAAATAATTTTTCATAAGATCTTAAATTTTTAATTTCTGAATTTCTTCAGTAGAATATTTAATTACATATCCAAAAAAGGAAGTGAATTCCA
>JBBSVD010000011.1:0-36222 GCA_038233835.1 Flavobacteriales bacterium
AAAATTCTTAATTTTCACAGGCATTATCCTTATCTCATTTAAAGGAATGTCTCAGCAAGACCCCCTATACACTCAATACATGTATAACATGAGTGTATTAAACCCTGCTTACGCTACGGATGATGCCGGAATGTTAAAACTGGGTGGAATATATAGATCTCAATGGGTTGGAATTGACGGTGCACCAAGCACCGCCAGTTTCTTCGCCCACACTCCGGTGAGTGAGAGAGTAGAACTAGGTTTATCTATTGTTCATGATGAAATTGGTGACTGGGTAAAGGAAAATAACATTACTGCAGATTTTGCTTATGTGTTACCTTTAAATGAAACCAATAAGTTATCCTTAGGTATTAAAGGAGGTTTAACCACTTTCGATGCTAATATTTCAGGATTGATATTAAACCAATTAGATGATCCAGCTTTTCGTGAAAACATGAATGAAGTGTTTCCAGTAGTTGGAGTAGGTGCTTACTTTTTTGGAGAGAAATACTATGTTGGTCTTTCTGCGCCAAACCTACTTACTTCTAAACATCTAGAGAATCAGCAAGGTTTAAGAACTCTTGGAGAAGAGAACATCCACTACTTTGTAACAGGTGGATATGTTTTCGATATCAATGAGGACTTCAAACTAAAGCCTGCCTTTATGGCTAGAGGTGTACAAGGTGCTCCATTATCTGTAGATATTACTGCAAACGTATTAATGTTTAACAGATTTGAAGCTGGTGTAGGATACAGATTTGGTGATGCCGTAACTGGTCTTATAAACTTTGCAGTAACTCCACAAATTAGAGTTGGATATGCATATGACAGAACAACTTCAAACCTTGGAGATTACAACGATGGAACACATGAATTCCTTTTGTTATTCGATCTTGACCTATTCGGATTGTCTAAAGGATATGATAAATCACCTAGATTCTTCTAAAACCAGAAACAACATGAAAAAATTATACAGTTTTATTTTAATAGCGGTTATTAGTTTCTCAGGGTTTGCCCAAAGTTCTGAGATAAAGAAGGCCGATAGATTTTTTGCTCAGCGTGCGTTTATAGATGCTGCAGATGCATATGAGAAAGTTAACAACAAAGACCAAGAAGTTCTTCAAAACCTTGGAGACGCTTACTTTTATACTAATCTAATGCAAAATGCATCTGAGGTATATAAGAACTTGTTCCTTAAGTTTGGAGAAGCAGTTGCTCCTGAATACAAATTCAGATATGCACACGCTTCAATGGCGGTTGGAAATTTTAAAGAAGCAGATAAATATTTCTCTGAATTCTACGGAAAAACATACGATTTCGAAAAATTCAGAAGAGAGGTAGATACTACAGTTTCTCATGTATTTACTTCTAATCAGGTAATGAACAATGCTGCTTCTGCAGATTTTGGTATCTCATTCTACGGTGATGATAAGGTAACCTTTGCTTCAACAAGAAACTCAGAACGTCCTTTATATCCATGGAACAAGAAACCAACATTAGATCTATACACTGCAACTACAGATGATAAAGGTCAATTAAGTGAGATCTTACTTTTCCCTGGAGACATCAATACAGATTCTCATGAAAGCTCTGCTACCTTTAGCAAAGATGGAATGACCATGTATTTTGATAGAACCAATGAAAAAAGAGTAAAAATTGAAGATGACAAAATTGCTCATATCAGCTTATACAGAGCTAAAATGGTAGATGGTGCTTGGACTAATATTGAAAAGCTACCTTTCTCAAGCGATACTTATTCTGTAGAACATCCAAGCTTAAGTGCAGATGGTTCTAAATTGTATTTCGCTAGTGATATGCCAGGAACTAATGGTTCTTTTGACATCTACGTTGTAGATGTGAATGAAGATGGGTCTTTTGGAACACCAATGAATCTTGGAGCCGGAGTTAATACTGCACACAGAGAACAATTTCCTTTTATCAGTGAAGAAAATGTACTTTATTTCTCTTCAGATGGACATCCTGGTTTTGGTAACTTAGATATCTATCAATCTGAAGGTAATTTTTCTGAAACCAAAAATTTAGGAGCAACTATCAATAGTGGATTCGATGATTTTGCATATGTTGTAAAAGAAGGAGAAGACACCGGATGGTTTGCATCTAACAGAAGAGGTACAGATAACCTTTACAATTTCTTAAGAGAAGATTATACTCCTCCTGTTGTAGAGATCGATGAAAGAGAGACTAACACCGAAACTGGAAGACAACAATTAAAAGATGTTGGAAACATATACTTTGACTTTGATAAATCAACCATCAAGAAAGAATCTGAGGTTACTTTAGATAAAGTCGTTGCTATCATGGAAAAATATCCAACTTTAAAAATTGAAGTAGGATCTCATGCAGATGCTAGAGGAACAGATAGCTATAACATGGCTCTTTCTGAAAGACGAGCTGCTTCTACCTTAGAATATCTAGTAAGTCATGGTATAGAAAGAGATCGTTTAACCTCTAAAGGTTATGGTGAATCTATGCCATTGAATGATTGTACTCAGCCAACCGGTTGTAGTGCGGCTCAATATGCTAAGAACAGACGAAGTGAGTTTACTATCATGAACTAAAAGTTCTAACTAACTAACTAACTAACTAAGAAAAAGCCCCAAGAAATTGGGGCTTTTTTATTTTTTTAATTGTAGCGTATTTAAAACTTTACTCTACTTTGACTTAGGGGGATATCCTTCTAAGGCTTTGCTAACAATGGTCCTTAATTGTTCCTCTCGCTTCTCGGGAGAGGCATTCATATCAAAAGGGCTATCAACAATCGCTTGCCAGATCAAAGCATCACTTTTTATATTTATAAGATCGAAGGTAATTCGCAATTGAGTGTTATTTCCACCAATGGGTATTCCACCAGAAACTCCTACCCCCACATTTCCGCCAGTTCCTCCTACCCCAATTCCAATATTATTTTGGCTTGGGGTTTCATAACGAGTTGCATAATAATTTAAATAAACATCTGGAGAATCCGAAGAATTGGAAAACCCAACCTTTTTCATTTCAGAATCCAGAACACTTTGTAATCGTTGCTCGTCTAACTGACTTAGATTGGAGTTTAATTCGGGGAAGATTTGATAAGTGCTAATTGTATCAAACTGCACTTTCTGATCATAGTCATAAACTGCTTGAGGAGCATTACAAGCGGTGACAATTGCTAATAAAAAGATATAATTGAAATTTTTCATAAGACGGTTTTTACTAAAGTTAAGCAAAAATCATCCCATGAAAAATTTCATTAACAATATTTAATCTGTCTCAGTATTCAGCATTTCCCAAAGCTTATCTTTGAGTTCAACTAGACCTTGCTCAGCTACAGAGGAAATAAATAGATAAGGAACTTTAAGTCCTTTATCTAAAACAACTTTTAGTTCTGCTTTTAACTCATCGTCCAACATATCGCTTTTAGAGATAGCGATCAATCGTTCCTTATCCAACATCTCGGGATTATACCTTCTAAGTTCATCCAAAAGAATTTCATATTGCTTTACAATATCTGGAGCATCTGCCGGAACTAAAAACAACAAAGTAGAGTTACGTTCTATATGACGCAAGAATCTATGCCCAATTCCTTTTCCCTCGGCAGCACCTTCAATAATCCCTGGAATATCTGCAACTACAAAAGTTTGGAATTCTCTATATTCTACTATTCCTAAATTAGGTTTCAGGGTGGTAAATTCGTAATCGGCGATCTTTGGTTTTGCAGCAGTAATTACAGATAGCAATGTAGATTTTCCTGCATTTGGAAAACCAACTAAACCAACATCTGCTAATATTTTTAATTCAAGAGTAACATCTACTTCTTTTCCGTCTATTCCTGGCTGAGCATATCTTGGAGTTTGATTGGTAGAAGATTTAAAGTTCCAGTTTCCCAATCCTCCTTTACCTCCTTCGGCAACAATTCGCTCCTCCCCATTTTCCGTAATCTCAAATAAGATCTCTTCAGTTTCGGTATCTCTTACTACTGTTCCTAATGGTACATCGATATATTGATCTTCGCCATCTGCTCCGGAACTTCTTTGTTTAGATCCATGAGATCCATGCTCTGCTCTTGCGTGGCGCTTAAATTTAAGATGAAAAAGTGTCCATAGGTTCTTATTACCTCTTAAGATAATATGACCACCACGACCACCATCGCCTCCATCTGGCCCACCTTTTGTAATATATTTTTCCCGACGTAAATGCGCTGATCCCTGCCCGCCTTTTCCGGAAGAAACATGGATCTTAACGTAATCTACAAAATTTCCTTCTGTCATTTTCTACTATTTTTAGTGATCTTAAAATCGGTTCACTAATTATATTTTATTCTTTTATAAAGAATCTATAACCTTACTAATTCTTTCCGTAATTTCAGAAATAGATCCTACCCCATCTACTCCATAATATTTATCTTCCTTAAGATAATATTGTTTTAAAATTGCAGTTTCTTCATAATAAATATGAATTCTGTTTCTTATAATAGCTTCATCTTCATCATCCTTTCTTCCAGATGTTTTCCCTCTTTCTAAAAGACGCTGTACCAAAACCTCATCATCTACTTCTAAAGCGATCATTGCAGCAACTTCGGTATTTTTTTCATTCAACAATTCGCTTAGAGCTTCTGCCTGAGCAACGGTTCTTGGAAATCCATCAAAAATAAATCCGTTAGCTCCAGAATTTTTATCCACCTCTGCTCCTAACATTTCAATAGTTACATTATCTGGAACCAATTTTCCTTGGTCCATAAAAGATTTTGCATGCAAGCCTAATGAAGTTTCATTTTTTATATTATATCTAAACACATCTCCGGTGGAGATATGTATCAATCTATATTTATCCTTCAAAAAGTTTGCTTGGGTTCCTTTTCCTGCACCCGGAGGTCCAAATAACACCAAATTTGTCATGTTCTCTTTTTTAAGTTTATAAACTTGAGTTAGATTTCGGCCAAGGCCATTATAATCTAATCCATATCCCACAATAAAATCATTCGGGATCTCCATTCCTATATAATTAATCTTAAAATTCTTTTGATACGCTTCTGGCTTAAAGAATAAAGTTGCTATTCTAACATCTATAGAATTTTCTTTCTCCAGAATTCTATAGATCGCCTCTAAGGTGATTCCAGTATCTACAATATCTTCAATTATAACAACGTGGCGATCTTGCAGTGAAATATTTAAACCAAATAAGTTTTCAACATTTCCAGTAGTTGAAGTTCCTTGATACGAACCCAATTTCACAAAAGCCACCTCACAATCTACTTCAAAACGCTTTATTATTTCTGAAGCTACCATGAATGCACCATTTAAAACCACCAGGAAAACAGGATTTTTCCCACTATAATCCTGATTAATTTTATATGACATTGCATCTACTGCAGTGTTTATTTTTCCTTCAGAAATAAAAGGTTCGAACTTAAGATCGTGTAGCTGAATCAATACAATGAAAATTAAAGCAGCAAAGATAATGATTCTTATCAAGCCAACACTGCAATAAATAAATGCATTTGTGCTTTAAACCTTCGAGTATTCCATCTTAAAAAATTATTTTTGCGTAAACATCGCTATTGCTATGATAAATTATTTTTCTTCAGATTTCAAGTTGGGTATTTTAGGAGGTGGTCAGCTAGGTAAAATGCTGCTTTACGAAACACGAAAGCTGGATATCCAAACCTTTGTAATGGACTCCAGCGAAGAAGCTCCTTGTAAAATAGCAGCAAATAAATTTGTTATTGGAGACTTAATGGACTTTAAAGCTGTTCTACAATTTGGGAGACAAGTAGACTTACTCACTTTCGAAATAGAGCTTGTAAATATCGATGCTTTAAAACAATTAGAAAATGAAGGCATAAAAGTCTATCCTTCCCCTGTCACCTTAGAAAAAATAAATAACAAGGTTACACAGAAGCAATTTTATCAAGAACATAAAATTCCAACGGCTCCTTTTTCAGTTTTTTCGACTAATAAGGAATTGCAGGAAGCTATAAATGCAGATCGAGTTACTTTGCCATTTGTATGGAAAAGTGCTACTGGTGGATACGATGGAAGAGGTGTTATGGTTGTTCGAAATTCAAAAGATCTTGAGCATATTTCTGAAGGCGCCTGTATTGCAGAAAAATTGATTCCATTTAAAAATGAATTAGCAGTTATTGTTGCAAGAAGTCCTTCGGGAGAAATTGTAACCTATCCTGTGGTGGAAATGGAATTTCATCCTGTGGCTAATCAAGTTGAATATGTATTATGTCCAGCTAGAATTGATGATGCTATAGCTAGCAAAGCTCGAGAATTAGCAGAAACTGTATCAAACGCTTATCAACATGTTGGCCTATTAGCTGTAGAGTTGTTTTTAACTGAAGCAAATGAGTTGCTTGTTAACGAAGTTGCTCCAAGACCCCACAATAGTGGCCATTATAGTATAGAGGCAAGTTACACTAATCAATTTGAGCAACATCTTCGTGCAATATTAGATCTTCCTTTAGGAAATACTGAAAGCAAAGTTGCTGGAATAATGGTAAATTTATCTGGAGAAGAAGATCACACTGGCCCAGTATTTTATAAAAACATAGAGCAAATCCTGAAAATACCGGGAGTAACTGCTCATATTTATGGAAAGAAGACAACAAGACCTTTCAGGAAAATGGGGCATGTTACCATTGTAAATCATGATATCGCAGAAGCCAGGAAGATTGCAGAAGATGTAAAAAATACTATTAAAGTGATAAGTTGTTAGTACTTACCTTAGATAAGAATTATTTAAAAAATAAGCTATGAGTAAAGTTGCTGTTATAATGGGGAGCACGAGTGATATGCCAATTATGGAAGAAGCAATTTCTATCCTGAAAGGTTTTGATATCGAGGTGGAAGTAGATATTGTATCTGCACACCGTACCCCCGAAAAATTATTTGAATTCAGCAAGACCGCTCATACAAGAGGAATAAAAGTAATTATTGCAGGCGCTGGAGGTGCTGCACATCTCCCGGGAATGGTTGCAAGTTTATCTCCCCTGCCAGTGATTGGAGTTCCAATAAAATCTAGCAATTCTATTGATGGTTGGGATTCTGTTCTTTCTATTTTACAAATGCCTGGCGGAGTTCCTGTGGCAACAGTAGCCCTCAATGGCGCGAAGAATGCTGGCATTCTGGCTGCACAAATTATTGGAAGTTCAGACAGTTGTATGCTAGATAAAATATTGGTTTATAAAGAAGGATTAAAGCAGAAAGTGATCGAAGGTGCAGCAGCCTATAAAAAATAAGAAAGCCACAAATTAATGTGGCTTTCTCTGTAGTTCTCCTTCGTTAAAATTATCATTTATTAACCATTCTAAATATATTATTCTAAACTAGAAATACTACTTGCTATATGAACTTAAAATTTTCATTTCAAGCACGAAAGGTACATAATTATTTAACAAAAAATTAATGCCTATAAAATTAATTGTTAAGATATAATATTAAATATTCAAAATAAAATATATAATGAATACTCATAATCCACTTCTGGAAGAATTCGACTCTGCCCCATTCTCTAAGATAAAGTACGATCATTTTAAGCCTGCAATTTTAAAAGCAATAGAAACTGCAAAAATAGAGATCAATGCTATTGTAAATGAAAGTGCAGAGCCAACATTTAAGAATACTATAGAAGCCTTAGAGTTTTCAGGAAAGTCCTTAGACCGTATAACCAGCATCTTTTTTAATTTAAATTCGGCAGAAACTAATGATGAGATACAAAAGATAGCTCAAGAGATCTCTCCGTTACTTTCAGAATTTAAAAATGACATTATATTAAATGAAAAACTTTTTACAAAAGTAAAAGCAGTGTATACTAATAAAGATTCCTTCAATCTCAACGGGGAACAACTAATGTTGTTAGATAAAAAGTATAAGGCTTTTTCCAGAAATGGTGCTAATTTGGATTCAGAAGGAAAAAATAAATTAAGGGAAATAGATAAGAAACTATCCTCTTTAAGTTTAAAATTTGGAGAAAATGTTTTGGCAGAATCAAACAGATTCGAGCTTCATCTTGAAAACAAAAAAGATCTAGCGGGACTTCCAAATGATGTTATAGAAGCTGCAAATGAAGTAGCCACTTCTAAAGGAAAAGAAGGCTGGGTCTTCACTCTGGAATATCCAAGCTATATTCCTTTTATGAAATACTCTTCTAAAAGAGAATTGCGTAAGAAAATGGCATTTGCCTTTGGAGCAAAAGGGTTTCATAATGATGAATTTGATAATCAGGAAAATGTACTTCAGATAGTTCAACTTCGTTTTGATCGGGCAAAATTACTTGGTTATAAATCTCATGCGCATTTTGTGTTAGAAGAACGAATGGCAAAAACACCAGAAACGGTAGTCAATTTCTTAAATGAATTATTAGATAAGGCTAAGCCAGCTGCAGAAAATGAATTTTTTGAATTGGAAAAATTTGCCAATGATTTGGATAGTATCGATCAGCTTCAAAAATGGGATGCAGGATATTATCAGGAGAAATTGAAGCAGAAACTATTTGACCTAGATGATGAGAAGTTGAAACCTTATTTTCAATTGGAAAATGTAATAGATGGCGTATTTACAGTCGCAAATAAATTATACGACCTTAACTTTAAAGAGGTGAAAGATGTAGATGTTTACCATCCAGATGTAAAAACATATCAAGTTAGCAATAGCAGTGGTAAAGAAATCGCCCTCTTTTATGCCGATTTCCATCCAAGACCTGGAAAAAGAGATGGAGCCTGGATGACGATTTATAAAAATCAAGAAATAAAGGATAAGGTAAATATAAGGCCGCACATCTCCATAGTTTGTAATTTCACCAAGCCAACAAAAAATTCGCCTTCACTACTAACTTTTAATGAAGTTACTACGCTATTTCATGAATTTGGGCACGCATTACATGGAATGCTTGCTAATACTGAATATCCAAGTCTTTCAGGCACCAGTGTTTATTGGGATTTCGTAGAATTACCAAGTCAGGTTCTTGAAAACTGGTGTTACGAGCCGGAAGCGCTTCAACTATTTGCAAAACACTATAAAACTAATGAAGTAATCCCTCAAGAATTAATAGATAAAATAAAAAAAGCTTCAAATTTTCATGAAGGTATGGCAACATTACGCCAGATTAGCTTTGGAATGTTAGATATGAGTTATCATACAATAGATCCAACAAAAATTCAAAGTATAAAAGCACACGAGGATGAATCTTTTGAACCTACTAAACTATATCCAGAAGTGGCGGAGAATTGCATGAGCACATCCTTCTCTCATATTTTCCAAGGTGGTTATTCCTCGGGATACTATTCTTATAAATGGGCGGAGGTTTTAGATGCAGATGCTTTCGAATTTTTTAAAGAGGAAGGGATCTTTAATAGTGAAGTGGCTAAAAAATTTCATGATAACGTGCTTTCATTGGGCGGAACACAAGATCCTATGGAACTTTATAAACAATTTAGAGGTAAGGAACCTAGACCAGATGCTCTATTAAAAAGAGCAGGATTATTAAAAAAATAATTTGCTTGATATTTTTAATATAAATCTTATACTTCAAAATAGAGATTAGAAGCAACTTTTCTTAATTTAGACTAAATTATGTCTATCGTCTATGTCTATCAATAAAATTGACCCTAATAAATGGGTCGATAAATATTCGGATTACCTTTTCAATTTCACAATTGTGAGAGTGAATGATAGGGAATTGGCGAACGATCTTATTTCCGAAACATTTCTTGCGGGATTAAAATCGATGAAGAATTTTAAAGGTGAAGCTACAGAGCGCACCTGGTTAATTTCTATCTTAAAAAGAAAGATCATAGATCACTACAGGAAAAGCAACTCTAAAAAAGGCAAAGCAGAAATTAAAATACATTACAATGAGGATTCTAATGAAGGAGACTGGTTAGAAGAAAATGCGCCAGATTTATTAGATAAAACTGCGGAAGATGTGATGGAAAATGAAGAACTCGGAATTGCAATTTTGGATTGTATGCAGCAGCTTACCGAAAAACAAGCCAAAATATTTAAAATGAAAACGATAGATGGTTTTGAGACTGAAGCCATTTGTAATGAGTTTAATATAACACCGTCTAACCTTTGGGTAATTATTCATAGAGCAAGAACTAGCTTAGCCCAGTGTTTAGAAAAAAATTGGTTTTAATATGAGTTATAAAAAGACACTCTTAATAGATTGTTCTGAAGCTGCATTTTGTTGTGATAAAGCGCAGTACAAAGAAGCTTCGGTTACCGAAAAGTTAAAAATGTTATTGCACATTATTTATTGTAAAAAGTGTAAAAAGTATTCTAAAAACAATGTTAGATTAACCGAATTGATCGAGCAATCTGCAATTAAAACTTGTACTGAAGAAGAAAAAAAAGCTTGGAAGACGAAGATTGAGAAAGAGAGCGCTAATCAATAAATTCTAAACCAATTCTTAACGCACACCAAAATATAGGTATTGCTTCCACCCAAAAAGAAGAAAAAAACTTAGGTTGTCTAATTCGGGAATTTTTAAGTAAAATACTCAGCAATATTCCGGCAAAGATCAATGATAACAAACTATAATAATCTATATTCGACTTTAGAAATTCTAGCATAATCACAGTTAGAATAGCTAACAAACCAATGATCTTAGTTTTGTAAACTCCAAATATTTGAGGTACAGTTTTTAAATTTGCCATGTCAAATCTCAGATCCCTAATTTCAAACGGCAGAGTTAGCGCAAAAATAAACAAGAAACGTTGAAATAAAGTTGCTATCACATTCCATTGAAAAAGATCTGTTTCATTTACCAGAGGCAATAGCACCGTAACCCCACTCCAGACAAATGCAATCACGTAAATTTTAATTCCAGCAAAACCCCTTAAATTTTTCCCTTCGCCAAATAGTGGGAACACATAAAGCAGCGTGAAAATGCCTAAAACTCCTGAAATGATAACAGCATTTATAGGGAGATGAAAGAGAATGTAAATCAGGCAGGCAAATATTAAAAGAGAGAATATTTGAATGAGGCGAAGATTTTTGGTGAGACTCAAATGATGTAAACCTGCTATTCCTGCATATTTTACAAAATTATAATTGGTGATAGAACCAAAAAAAATGAAAAAATAAATATTCCAATTTACAGCAACTCCAAAATTCAATGTGGTGATTATAGCAAAACTAACCACAGCCAAAGCCACATGAATACTACTATTTACGTAAAAATTGAGAAGGTCTTTCAATACGTTTTATTTATTGGAATGTATATCAAAAATAGGCTATAAAATCTTAACAAGTCTAAGTGTCTAAATTGTAAAAAATTACGTTTAAAATATGTAATTTCGCAGCACAAAACACAACTAAATTTTGATGAGAACAGATTCTTTTGCACTTAGACATATTGGTCCCAAGGAAAGTGAACTTTCAGAAATGCTTTCAACTGTTGGTGTCTCTTCCTTAGATGAACTAATTTACGAGACAATTCCAGATGATATCAGGCTAAAATCACCTTTAAATCTTGCTACAGCATTAAGCGAAAACGAATATGCAGAGCATATTGGAGAATTGGCCGCTAAGAACAAGGTTTTTAAAACTTATATAGGTTTAGGCTATCACCAAGCTATTATGCCTGCAGTTATCCAGCGTAATATTTTGGAAAATCCGGGATGGTATACAGCATACACACCTTACCAAGCAGAAATTGCGCAAGGAAGGTTAGAAGCATTACTTAATTACCAGACCATGATCACAGATCTTACTGGAATGGAAATGGCGAATGCTTCGCTTTTAGACGAATCTACCGCAGCTGCAGAAGCTATGGCGCTTTTACATGCAGTAAGAGATAGAGATCAGAAGAAAAATGAGGTGATAAAGTTCTTTGTTTCAGATGAAGTACTTCCTCAAACAATATCATTATTAAAGACCAGAGCAATTCCATTAGGAATCGAATTGGTTATTGGAGATCATGCAAGCTTTGATTTTTCTAAAGAGTTCTTTGGAGCAATCCTTCAATATCCAGGTAGATCTGGACAAGTTTTCGACTATTCTGCATATGTTTCTAAATGTAAAGAAGCAGGAATTAAAGTAGTTGTAGCTGCCGATATCTTAAGTTTAATAAAGTTAGAGTCTCCGGGACATTTTGGGGTAGATGTAGTTGTTGGTACTACCCAAAGATTCGGTATTCCACTTGGATATGGAGGTCCGCATGCTGCTTATTTTGCAACAAAAGAAGAATACAAAAGAAATCTTCCAGGAAGGATCATTGGTGTTACTAAAGATCTAAATGGAAACCGTGCTTTAAGAATGGCATTGCAAACAAGAGAGCAACATATAAAAAGAGATAAAGCTACTTCCAACATTTGTACTGCTCAGGTTTTATTGGCTGTAATGGCCGGAATGTATTCTGTTTACCACGGACCAAAAGGATTGGAATATATTGCAAATACAATACATTCTTCTGCATACACTTTAGATCAAAAATTAGAGAGTTTAGGTTTTAAACAACTTAATAAATCTTATTTTGATACGCTTCAAGTTGTTGCGGATGCTAAAGCAGTAAAGGTTTTAGCTGAAAAAAATAAAATAAACTTTTATTATCCAGATTCAGAAACGGTGGTTATTGCCTTAAATGAAACTGTTAATATAAAAGATCTCAATAAAATAGTTTCAATTTTTGCTGAAGTTTCAAACCAGGAATTCGAAAAGATTTCAAATTTATCTGAAGGAAATGCGATCCCTTCTACAGTAGATAGAAAGACAGAATTTTTAACGAACGAAGTTTTCAATTCTTATCATTCAGAAACTGAATTGATGCGATATATTAAAAAATTGGAAAGAAAGGATCTTTCTTTAAACCATTCCATGATCGCTTTGGGTTCTTGCACTATGAAACTGAATGCAGCTTCAGAAATGCTTCCGTTAAGCAATCCACAATGGGGAAATATTCACCCATTTGTTCCGATAGATCAAGCTGAAGGTTATCAAATAGTTTTAAAAAGACTAGAGGATCAATTAACAGAGATTACAGGATTCTCTGGAACTTCCTTGCAACCAAACTCTGGAGCTCAAGGTGAGTATGCAGGTTTAATGGTTATTCGTGCATATCACGAATCTCGTGGAGATTCTAATAGAGATATCTGTTTAATCCCATCTTCTGCTCATGGAACAAATCCTGCTTCTGCAGTTATGGCTGGAATGAAGGTGGTAGTTACAAAATCTACCAAAGAAGGAAATATAGATATAGACGATCTTAGAGAACAAGCATTAAAACATAAAGATAATCTTGCGGCTTTAATGGTTACTTATCCTTCTACCCACGGAGTTTATGAGTCGGCTATCAAGGAGATCACAAAATTGATCCATGATAATGGTGGTCAAGTATATATGGATGGTGCCAATATGAATGCACAGGTTGGACTTACCAATCCTGGTGCAATTGGTGCAGATGTATGTCACTTAAATCTGCATAAGACCTTCGCAATTCCTCACGGTGGTGGTGGACCAGGTGTTGGACCAATTTGTGTAGCAAAGCAATTACTTCCATTTTTACCTGGAAATCCAGTTATAAAAACTGGAGGAGAACATGCAATTACTGCAATATCTGCAGCTCCTTGGGGTTCTGCTTTAGCGTGTTTGATCTCTTATGGTTATATCACTATGCTCGGAGTTAAAGGTCTTCAAAAATCAACTGAATATGCTATTTTGAATGCTAACTACATCAAAGCTCGTTTAAACGATCATTATCAAACATTATACTCGGGAGAACGTGGGCGTGCAGCACATGAAATGATCGTAGACTGCAGACCATTTAAAGACAATGGAATTGAAGTGGTAGATATTGCAAAACGTTTAATGGATTACGGTTTCCATGCACCAACGGTATCTTTTCCGGTGGCAGGAACTTTAATGATTGAACCTACCGAAAGTGAGAGCAAAGCAGAATTAGATAGATTTTGTGATGCACTTATCTCCATTCGTAAGGAAATAAGCCAATCCTCTACTAAAGATGAAATGAATATACTAAAGAACGCACCACATACATTGGCGATGCTTACTGCGGATACTTGGGAGTTTCCGTACACGAGACAGCAAGCAGCTTTTCCTTTGGAATATGTTGCAGACAATAAATTCTGGCCATCCGTTCGTCGCGTAGATGACGCTTATGGAGATAGAAATCTAATTTGTACCTGCGCGCCGATTGAAGAATATATGGAAGCTTAAATTATTGGAATGCCAAAGGTGGGAGCAATCTTGCTTTTGGCTTTTTACTGTTTTTTTTGCCTTTAAAATGATGTATTGCTATTTTATTACGATTTAATTGGGATATCAATAAATTGAAATAAATTCTGCAAAAGCTTGAGCTTTACTTGAAATGCTTTTAGTATTTTAGTTCTAATAACCTCAAAACCCTTGGTTTCAATGAGCATAAAAATGACCGGTTTAGGAAGTTTTATCCCAAACTTAAAAAGAAAGAATTCCGATTTTTTACAACATCAATTTTTAAATTTAGATGGCACCGGTTTTCCTCATGCAAATGAAATTACCATTGAGAAATTTAAAGCCATTACTGGAATTGAGGAACGAAGATATTTGGAGGAGGATCTTTGCACCTCCGATATGGCCACCGTGGCTGCTCAAAAAGCAATTGAAAATGCTGGAATAGATCCAGAAACACTAGATTACTTAATAGTTGCGCACAACTATGGTGATGTAAAAACTGGAAGTATCCAAAGCGATACCGTACCTAGTCTTGCCACTAGAGTAAAGCACAACCTAAGAATAAAAAATCCGAAGTGCGTTGCCTACGATGTTCTTTTTGGATGTCCTGGATGGATCGAGGCTGTTATACAAGCCCAAGCGTTCATAAAAAGCGGAATGGCCAAGAAATGTTTGGTGATTGGTGCCGAAGCACTATCTCGTGTGGTAGACAATTACGATAGAGATTCAATGATCTTTTCTGATGGTGCCGGCGCTGCAATTTTCGAGCAATCTGAAGAGGAAGGTGGAATACTTTCACACTGCTCTGCTACTTATGCATATCAAGATGCACATCATATCTATTTTGGAAAATCAAATAGAAATGAAGAAGAAGACGATACTCGTTATATTAAGATGAACGGAAGAAAGATCTATGAGTTTGCTTTAACTCATGTTCCAGAAGCAATGAAATCTTGTTTGGCAGAAAGCGGGAAATCTATCGATGACGTAAAGAAAGTTTTTATACATCAAGCCAATGAGAAAATGGATGAGGCTATAATTGCTCGTTTTTATAGACAATATAAAATGAAAGTTCCAGATAATGTTATGCCAATGAGTATTCATGAGCTTGGTAACAGCAGTGTTGCTACCGTACCAACATTACTTGATTTGGTAATCACGGGTAATATTAAAGATCAGAAATTAGATAAAGGTGATATTATAATTCTTGCCAGCGTTGGTGCTGGTATGAATATTAATGCCATGGTCTACGAGTATTAAGATGTACGAAAATACATTTCCTAACAAAAGATTTAAAAAGACCCTTGAATTTCTTGAAAGTGTAGTTCCTGCCCCAGCTAAAATATTGGATTTGGGTGTAGAAAATCCGTTTTCAACAATTATGAAAGATCATAATTATCAGGTAGAAAATACTACTGGTGAAGATTTGGATTTTAACACCTCTGTAGACACAGAAAATCAATACGATCTTGTAACCGCTTTCGAGATCTTTGAACACCTTATAGCTCCTTTTAATGTCCTGCGTGAATTAAAGTCCAACAAATTGGTTGCCACAGTCCCTTTAAAATTATGGTTCGCCAATTCATATCGAAGTAATACCGATATGAGAGATAGGCATTATCATGAATTTGAAGATTGGCAATTCGATTGGCTTTTAGAAAAAGCAGGTTGGACCATTAAAAAGAGTGAAAAATGGACCAATCCCGTTGGTAAAATTGGGATAAGACCTTTGCTCAGAAATATTACGCCCAGATATTACGCTGTGTACGCAGAGCGTTAAATTTTATTTTCTGAAAGTTTCTCCTCATCTTTCCCTAAAAATATATAAGTACTATAAATTTTGAAGATCTACATTGTAATACCTGCACATAATGAAGCCGAATTTATCGGATTAACATTACAGTCGTTATTAGATCAAACCTATCAAGCGGAAAAAATTGTGGTAGTTAATGATCAATCAAATGATGCTACTCCGCAAATTATTAATGAATTTGCTACCAAAAATAATTCAATTTCACTTGTTTCTATTACTTCTTCAGAAGAACATCTTCCGGGAAGCAAAGTGATTAGAGCTTTTAATGAAGGTTATAAAACTTTGGATCAGCATTACAATATCATTTGCAAGTTTGATGCAGATCTTATCTTTCCAAATAATTATCTGGAATCTCTAGTTGCAGCTTTTCACGGATTCTCTAAAATTGGTATGTTCGGCGGATTTTGTAGCATTCAAAAAGGCACATCTTGGGTACTTGAGAATTTGACAGATAAAGAACATATTAGAGGTGCAATTAAAGCCTATAGAAAAGAATGCTTTTTAGATATCGGTGGATTAAAACCAGCAATGGGCTGGGATACTGCAGACGAGTTATTAGCCCAATATTATGGTTGGCAAATTAAAACCGATCAGGATCTTGTGGTAAAACATTTGAAACCCACTGGAACTACTTATAATAAGGCTTCAAAATATAAGCAAGGAGAAGCGTTCTATAGTTTGAGATATGGTTTTCTTATCACCCTTATCGCTTCAGCTAAACTCGCATTTTTAAAAAAGAATTTCAGCTACTTCTTAGATTATATGACTGGCTATTTAAAGGCCTCAAATAATAAGTCCAACTTCCTCTTAACTAAAGATGAAGGTCGATTTGCACGAAATCTTAGATGTAATAAAATGAGGAAAAAGCTTTTTTGATTCGTCTATTCTAATATAGCTTGAAGCGGAGTTCCTGTTGATGAATTTGGAAATGAAATTCCTAATAATAACGAAATAGTTGGCGCTATATCTACAACTTCAGATCGAGCGGCTGTGTTTCCTTGTGGAATTCCTTTTCCGAAGAAAATTAGTGGTGCATGTATATCATAAGAAAATCCACTACCATGAGTAGAACCGGTTGTGGTAGTATAGGAGATCACTGCCGGATCTAAAACAAAAACTACATCTCCACTTCGTTTTTGATTGAATCCATTTTGAATTAATTTTGCTGTTCCAGTGGTAAAATCTGCACTTTCCAATTGCTTTCTTGTAAATACATTACTCACTTTTGGATACTGCAATATAAAATGGGCAATATCCCTTTCCAGATCATCGCGTTCTAATTCTGCCTCCTGCACCATTCTGTAATCAAAGAAAATTTGGTAATTAGAAACAGATTCTAATAGATCATCTCTTTTATATTTTTCATTCAAAAAGCTTTTTAGATCTTCTTCAAATTGAACATCATCAAAATAACCAGATGGAATTTTTACCGAGGTTAAATAAGTAGGTACATCTCCCCCACCATGATCTGCAGTTAGAAATAAAACATAATTTCCTTTTCCAACCTTTTCATCTAAAGCTCCTAGTAATCTAGCCAAATCCAAATCCAATCTTAAATAGGCATCTTCAATCTCTTTGGAGTTCACTCCAAAATTATGACCTATATAATCTGTACTGGAAAAACTAAGCGTTAAAAAATCGGTGAATTCGTCTTTCCCTAATTCTTCACCTTCCAGAGCTGCAATTGCAAAATCTGTAGTAATTGAATTCCCAAAAGGAGTAACTTTTAAAATATCATAACCTCCATTTTCCTTGCTCAAATTTTCAAGATCATATGGAAAACTTGCAGTTTTCTTGCCCTTAAACCCTCCTTCGAACAAATTTTCATCTACTCCACTTTCAGTATAAGTATCCAACTTTTGGATTGGCTCCCAAGATTTCATGTAATCTAATTTCTTCCCGGAGATATTAAAATCTGACACCCATTTTGGTAATTCATTAATATAAAAGCTACTGCTAATCCACCTTCCTTCATCTTGTCCGTGAAACCAATAAGCCGCATTTGCTGTATGCCCAGCAGGTAAAATTGCGCCACGATCTTTTAAAGCGATTCCTATTGTTTTCCCTCGCATTTGGGTAAATAACCTATTTTCGTCTGAAATAGTGGTTGCCATCATTCTGTTTGGTGACATTTTTCCAGCCGAATTAAGAGTTCCAACAGGTTGTACCTCATCATCGGAAACGCAATAAACATATTGCTTAGAAAACTTATCATACCAGCTGTTACTAATAATTCCATGATATTCTGGCGTTGTTCCAGTAAATACTGAAGCATGCCCTGGTGCTGTATAGGTTGGAATGTAATTGAAATGATGGTTCTTAAAATTAAAACCTTCAGAAATTAATCTTTTGAACCCTTTCCCACCATATTTGTCCCAGAAACGAGTTAAATAATCGTATCGCATCTGATCTACCACCACTCCAACTACAAGCTTAGGTTTATCAGGATTTATGTTTTTAAATAATTTTGTTTGAGAAAAAGAAGAAAAACATAGCAACAGGCTAAGCAAAACTGTAATAGAATATTTCATAAAATAAATTCAAAAAATGTAAGAGCTTCAAAAATACTAAAGAAATCAACTTTAAACTTTAATTCTACGTTAAATAGTTTCCTACTTAATTTTAGTATTTTAGCTTTACAAAAATTCCTTGATGAGCTACGTCCATTCTATTGGTGAATACTTTTTAATGATTAAAGGTGTGTTTGGGCGAATGACCAAACGATCTGTCTTAAAAGAATTAATATTTAAAGAAATTAATGAACTCATAATAGGTTCATTAGGAATTGTAGCGTTTATTTCATTTTTTATTGGAGGAGTTGTAGCTATTCAAACTGCTTTAAACTTAAACAATCCGCTAATTCCTAAATCCCTTATTGCGTTTGCGGCAAGGCAATCTATTATATTAGAGTTTGCCCCTACCTTTATTTCCATTATCATGGCTGGAAAAGTAGGATCCTTTATTACATCGAGTATAGGCTCAATGCGGGTTACAGAGCAGATAGACGCACTAGAAGTTATGGGGATTAATTCTTTGAATTATCTTATTTTTCCCAAGATCATTGCAATGCTTACTTATCCATTTGTAATTGCAATAGCTATGTTTTTAGGATTAGTTGGAGCCTATATGGCCGCAGTTTTGGGAGGATTTGTTGGAAGTGATGTATTCCTGGCAGGCTTACAGGATAATTTTGACGGGTTTCATATTATATATGCATTTATAAAGACCTTTCTTTTTGCTATGATCTTAGCAACCATTCCTGCTTATCACGGATACTACATGAAAGGTGGATCTCTAGAAGTTGGACATGCCAGTACCACTGCGTTTGTATGGACCAGTGTTGTAATTATTATAACAAATTATGTAATAACCCAATTATTGCTTAGCTAATGATAGAAATAAAGAATCTCCATAAAAGTTTTGATGGCGAAGAGATCCTGAAAGGAATAGACTTTGTCTTTGAAACCGGCCAAACCAATCTAATCATAGGGCAATCTGGTTCTGGGAAAAGTGTATTGCTTAAGTGCATGCTAGGCTTATTTAAGCCTGAAGAAGGAACTATAGAGTACGATGGAAAAGCATATTCTACTTTTACAGATGAGGAACAAAGAGATCTTCGAAAAGAAGTTGGAATGCTATTTCAAGGTGGAGCTTTATTCGATTCTATGACCGTGGAAGAAAATGTAATGTTTCCTCTAAGGATGTTCACTAAGCAGCGAAAAAGAGAATTAAAAAGTAGAGTTGCTGAAGTATTAGAACGTGTTAATTTAGATGGAAGTGAAAATAAATATCCATCAGAAATAAGCGGAGGGATGCAAAAAAGGGTAGCTATTGCAAGAGCAGTGGTAAATAAGCCTAAATATTTATTTTGCGATGAACCTAACTCTGGATTAGATCCAACTACTGCCACTGTTATAGATAATCTTATTCAGGAAATTACTCGTGAGAATAACATGACTACTGTGATCATTACTCACGATATGAACTCTGTTTTAGAAATTGGGGAAAACATCGCATTTTTAAAGGATGGTGTTCTTGCATGGAAAGGTGATAAAGACCAGATCTTTAAAACTGATGATAAAACTGTAACCGATTTTGTTTATTCTTCAGATTTATTCAAAAAGGTACGTGACGCTCAATTATCCGGACATTAATTCACAGAATTTATAGATAAAGTATCTTAATGAAATATATTTTAAGTCAATACTGAATCTTTTTGGCTTATACTATTTTCGATTGCAAGCTTATGCCCCAAATAATTTAAGAATTTAACTTTACAAGGTTTCAGTTTTTGAAGGTTTTTCTAAAGTTGAAGATTATTAGCCTAAATTCTCATCAAATTTCACCATTACCTTATTTCTGATCTCTTTTATCTCTTGCTCTTTAGATCTGGGAACTATCATTAGCACATTCTCGTTATCTACCACAATATAATCTTCCAAGCCATCGATTATAACAATTTTAGAGGTATGAGCATATATCATATTCCCTTTAGAATCTGTTGGCATTAATCGTGCTTTTACAACCGCATTGTTATGCTCATCTTTCGCAAGAGAATCTTGAAGAGAGCCCCAAGTTCCTAAGTCACTCCATTTAAAACTTGCAGGAATAACGTAAACCGAATCTGATTTTTCCAAGATCGCATAATCGATAGAGATATTTTGAGCGGCAGGATAGGCCTCATTAACAAATGCCTCTTCTTTTTTAGTGTTGAGGAAACCTACTCCAGCATCAAATAATTTGTGCATCTCCAAAAGGTGAGATTTAAAAGAATTTATTATATAAGAAACCCTCCAAATAAAGATCCCGGCATTCCATACATAATCTCCTTCTTCCAAATATTTCTTTGCATTCCTTAAAGTTGGTTTTTCTGTAAATTTTTCAACTTTCTGCAATTGCTTCCCCTCCTGTTTCTCGTATTTAATGTATCCATATCCTGTATTTGGAAAAGTGGGTTTAATTCCTAAAGTTATGAGTATGTCTTCTTTTAAAGCAGCTTCGAATGCAAGATTTATATCTGCGACAAAGTTTTCTTTATTTTCAATAAAATGATCACTTGGAGCAACTAGCATTACAGCATTCGGATTTTTCTTCTTTATTTTCATTGCAGCTAGAAGAATACAGGGTGCAGTATTGCGCATTGCTGGTTCTAAGATTATCTGTTCCTGTGTAATTGTGGGTAACTGCTCCTTAATAATATCATTGTAGGCATCGTTACTCAAGATCAGTATATTTTCGATTGGTACTACCTTTCTAAGCCTATTAAAAGTACTCTGTAGTAATGTCTCTCCCAAGCCAAGCATATCATGGAATTGTTTCGGATATTTGGAAGTACTTAAAGGCCAAAATCTAGATCCTACTCCTCCAGCCATAATTACGGCAAAATAATCTTTATTGTATCTTTTCATTATTCAAATTTCTATTAACTATCCTACAATTAGTTCCACTTGTGCGTTTGGTTGAAACAAGTATATTTTACCGGTTTTCATTTCTACACACTCATATCGTTTTCTTCTTTTTTCTCCTTTTTTAAAGATTTTCCCATTATAGATCTTAAAAACTCCTCCCGATGGCAATTCAAAAACATAGTTTTTATCGGTCTCGGCATCAAAAGTTTTTAAGGCAACGGAGAGATGAGCATCTGTATCGCTACTCGCTTTTGGGTTTTTAAAGTGTTTGGCAATTAAAGGTAGTAAGTGTGCGGGAAATATCTCTGGCCTTATAAAAGGTAACATCATTTGCTGAAAGGTGAATTTCCATTCCTGACCATGAGGTTTTATATTCCTTCCAAATCTATCGAAGGCTACTAAATGTGCAATTTCATGCACCATCGTGATAAGGAATCTATATTTATTGAGATTTGCATTTATTGTGATCTGGTGTACACCTTCCTGTGTACTTCTATAATCACCATGCCTGGTAACCCTTTCGTTTACGATCTTGAGATGAATGTTATTTTCTTCTATAAGATTGAAAACAGGAGCAACTGCATGACTTGGAAGATACTTCTCTAAAACCTCACTCATCACATCACTTTTTAAGGTGTACTATTGGAAACTTGTAGCAGTTTGCCGTTATAATGTTTTTGTCCCGTTAAGCTGAAATTCATAATATATGCAGCCATCTCTTCTGCTGTTACCGGTGCTTTATAACCAGGAAACGCTTCTTCTAACATTTCTGTTTGAACTGCTCCTAATGCTAGAACATTAAAGGAAGGACCATTCTCTTTATATTCTTCAGCTAACATCTCTGTTAAAGTGATTAACGCCCCTTTACTAGAACTATATGCTGAAAGACCAGGAAATTTCATACTGCCTTGAACACCGCCCATGCTGCTAATATTCACTACGTGAGAAGTAGCATTCATGAATGGCAGCGTGCTTTTTATAAGTGCTGCAACTCCAAATACATTGGTATTATAAACTTCTTTGAATTCTGATATTGAAGCATCTTTAAAAGATTTATTTAAAATTGCTCCAGCATTATTTATCAAGACATCTACTTTTTTCCATTCATTTTGAAGAAGATTTACTATTTTCTGAAGGTCTGCCTCTAAAGTAATATCACAAGAAATTGTAGTTACATTCTCCAAATTTAATACTTTAACCGAATCTGGATTTCTGGAAATAGCCAAAACTTTATGACCAGCCTTGGAAAATATTTTTACCATTTCAAAACCGATACCTCTACTGGTTCCGGTTATAAGTACATGTTTCATGCTTAATTTAATTTAATTTCCTTTTCTGAAGAATTTACAATTATATAGATCCCTGGAATAATTGATTCTATTAGATCTGTCATAAAGGGAATATCCATTTTATCTGCTTCATCTGAAACGTGGTGATAAAAATTATAGTTTGTAAAATCGAATGAACTTATTGTTTGCGCGGGAACGTTAAATTCTTTATAAACAGAATAGTTATCACTGCGCATAAATAGATTGAATTCCTTCGCTTTCGGAAGAAATCCTAAAACTTTCTCCTTGGAATACTCATTGAATTTCTCTGCAAAGTTAGACCGTTCATATCCGGTTAAATAAGCTTTATGATCTTTTCCTACCATTGGAACTCCTATCATTTCAATATTAAAATTTAAATACAGATCCAAATTCTGTCCTTTTAATTTTTTAGCTAAATGTTTAGAACCCAATAGTCCTTTTTCTTCCGCAGAAAAGAATGCAAATAATATGCTTCTCTTATTTTGCTTTAGATTGCCAAAATACTTGGCCAATTCCAAAACTGCAACAGATCCTGCAGCATCATCATTAGCCCCGTTTGCAATAGAGTCGCCCTCTACGGAATTTATTATACCAATATGGTCATAATGTGCACTAATTATTATATACTCTTTTTTAAGTATAGGATCTGTTCCTTCTAAAACTCCAACTACATTGTAAGCTGAGGCTCCCTTAACTGCAAAAGAATCCTTATAGGTAGCAAAGTATGGTTTCACATTGTTTTTAGACAGAATACCCTCAATATAATTCGCAGCTTTTTGAATTCCCTCAGAACCTGTATCTCTTCCCATAAGAGCATCAGATGTTAGAAATTCTAATTCTGTTTTTACAGCTGCTTCAGAAAGTTCAGGTTTAAGTACCTCAACTTTATTTTCAGAAATTATTACAGTTTCTTTAATTGAATTTTGTGTAGAATTACACGCGGAAAATACAAGTAACGAAGCGATACTTGTTATTCTTATTATTGATTTTATCATAGGTATAAAGATAAAAAAATCCCGCAATAGCGCGGGATTTTGAATTATTTATTAAAAGGCTAGAAAATCTAAGCCAGCATAGTCACTGGATTTTCCAAATAAGTCTTTAAAGTCTGCAAGAATGCTGCACCGGTTGCACCATCCACAGTTCTATGATCACAAGCTAAAGTTACCTTCATAGTATTTCCAACTACTATTTGCCCATCTTTAATCACTGGTTTTTCTACAATAGCTCCGACAGATAAAATAGCTGAATTAGGTTGATTTATAATACTTGTAAATTCAGTAATTCCAAACATTCCCAAATTGGAAACTGTAAAAGTACTTCCTTCCATTTCTGAAGGTTGTAATTTTTTATTTCTCGATTTACCAGCAAGATCTTTTACCTGAGCTCCAATTTGCGTCATAGATAACTGATCTGCAAATTTAATAACAGGTACAACCAATCCATCTTCTACAGCTACAGCAACACCCATGTGAATGTGTTTTGCGATTTTTGTAGAATCTCCCGTCCATACTGAATTAACTCTTGGATGTTTCCTTAATGCCATTGCAGATGCTTTTATAACCATATCGTTAAAAGATACCTTTACATCTGGCATTTCATTTATCTGCTTTCTAGATTCCATTGCAATTCCCATATTCACCTCAATAGTAAGGTAATAATGTGGGGCAGTAAATTTAGATTCGCCTAAACGTTTGGCAATGGTCTTACGCATTTGAGAATTCTTGATCTCCTCGAATGACTCATCTCCTGCAGGAATGTATTGTTGAACTGGTTTTTCTGAAGAGCTCTCGGCTTGAGAAGAACTACTTTGAGACGGTGAAGTTTTTGAAGGTGTAAAATCTTCTACATCTTTCTTAACTATACGGCCATTCTCTCCAGACCCTTTTACATTGGCAAGGTTGATACCTTTATCCTCTGCAATTTTCTTAGCTAACGGCGAAGCAAATAATCTGCTTCCATCTTTAGCTTCTGTAGTATTGGTTTGTTCTTTATTCTCTTTGCTTTCTTCTTTGGAAGAATCACTTTCCTCTGAAGAAGTTTCTTTACTTTTTGAAGCCTTCGGTTTAGCATCAGTTTTAGCTGAACCGATTCCAGAAACATCTGTTCCCTTTGGTCCTATTATAGCAAGTAGGCTATCCACTTTTGCAGTTTCTCCTTCTTGAATTCCAATCTTTAATAAAACACCATCGTAGAAAGATTCAAATTCCATGGTTGCTTTATCGGTTTCAATTTCAGCTAAAATATCTCCTTCTTCAACCTTATCGCCTTCCTTTTTAAGCCATTTTGCAACTGTACCTTCTTCCATAGTATCACTCAACCTAGGCATGTTTACAATCTCCACACCTTCTGGAATTTCATCTGATGAGGAATCTGATGAATCATCTTTATCATCCTTTTCTTCCTGCTCTTCTGATTTATCTTTAGTTGAATCTGCTTCTGGAGCCTCTTTGGAAGTGTCTTTAGTGGAAGTAGATTTTTCTGAAGTTTCCTCCTTTTTATCTGAAGATTTATCTTTGCCTTTCAACAGCTCTGCTATATCTTCACCTTCTTCACCAATTATTGCTAGAAGTGTGTCCACTGGAGCTGTTTCTCCTTCTTCAATACCTATATGCAAAAGAGTTCCATTATAAAAGGACTCAAATTCCATAGTAGCTTTATCGGTTTCAATTTCAGCTAAAATATCTCCCTCTTCAACTTTGTCTCCTACTTTCTTCAGCCACTTTGCAACAACACCTTCTTCCATGGTATCGCTTAAACGTGGCATGTTTATTACTTCAGCCATAATTTACTCTACTTTATGTGATAAAAAAGGATAGTCTTCTTGCTCGTATACGGCATCGTACATTAAGCTTGCATCTGGATAATCTGATTCTTCTGCAAATTTCTCACATTCACTAACCAGATCTTTCACTCTTTTATCAATTTCTTTGATCTCTTTATCTGTCGCGTATTTTTTATTTTTTATAATATCTAAGACTTGTGTGATAGGATCTATTTTTTGATACTCGGCAACTTCGTCCTTTGTTCTATATTTTTGAGCATCACTCATGGAGTGACCTCTATATCTATATGTTTTTAACTCTAAGAAAGTTGGACCTTTTCCCGAACGAGCTCTAGTAATAGCCTCGTCCATTGCTTCTGCCACTTTTATAGGGTTCATTGCATCTACAGGACCGCACGGCATATCATATGCCAATCCCATTTTCCATATCTCTGTATTCTTAGAAGTTCTAGCAACAGAGGTTCCCATTGCATACCCATTATTTTCTACACAGAATACAACTGGTAAATTCCAGTTTACTGCCATGGTTAAAGTTTCATGAAGAGATCCCTGACGCATTGCTCCATCTCCCATAAAAGTTAAAGTAACAGCATCTCTTTTGAAATACTTATCAGCAAAAGCCAAGCCAGCACCCAGAGGAATTTGACCTCCTACAATTCCGTGTCCACCATAAAAACGGTGTTCTTTAGAAAAGATGTGCATAGAACCTCCCAAACCTTGAGAAGTACCTGTTTTTTTACCAAAAAGCTCTGCCATTACTCGTTTTGGATCTACGCCCATCCCAATTGGTTGAACGTGATTTCTATAGGCAGTGATCATTTTATCTTTGGTAAGATCCATTGCATGCAAAGATCCGGCAAGAATTGCCTCCTGCCCATTATATAGGTGCAAAAACCCTCTTACTTTTTGTTGAATATATACTTGAGCAAGCTTATCCTCAAATTTTCGCCAAAAAAGCATATCCTCGTACCACTTCAAATAAGTAGCTTTGGTAATTTTCTTCATTTACAAATATATTTAGGCCGGGCAGTGGTTTTTGCCAAGCAGATAACAAAAATACTATTTTCAATAAGAATGAAAAACAGTTTTATCAATAAAACCACGAAATCGTTATAGATAAGATCTACCGAAGGCTAAGGGTAATAGTTCTTTTAAAGAATTTGCTTTAGCAACTTTTCCGCTTTCGCCCATAAAGTAGATTTCTATGGGTTCGTCTTGTTTTACCTCATACTCTGCAATTGCCTGCCTACAGGCACCACAAGGCGGAATTGGAGAAGTAACTGCATGATTTTGAGATTTAGCAGAAATTGCTATTTTCTTAATTATAGCTTTGGGATATTTTGCGCCTGCATAATAAATAGCAGTTCGCTCTGCACATAAACCACTTGGATAAGATGCATTCTCTTGATTACTCCCAGTAATAATTTCATTATTATCTAAAAGCATCGCAGCACCAACGTTGAATTTTGAATAGGGAGCGTATGCATTATCTCTTGCTTCAAAAGCGGCTTGCATTAATTCTTTGACTTCCGCAGGAAGTTCTTCCATAGAATCAAATAGATCTATGGTGGTAGTTATAGTAAATGACTTCATTTATTTAATAAAGATTTTTAACAATAGCCAATCCCTACAACTTATATTCAGAAAAGCAATCGCGGGGGAATTTACGTTTTTAATTATTAGCGTAATCATCACCAAAGTGAAAGATCAAACCAAAACGCAAAGTTCCTTCTAATGGACTTACAACTTTAGATGTTGAGAAAAGATAGGAAACATCTATTATCACTGGTGCATATTTAAATCCTGCTCCAACTGCAACAAATTTTCTAGAACCTTTAGTGTCGCTTTCGTTAAAATAACCAGATCTTAAAGAGAATTGTTCTTGAAAAACATACTCGGCACCTAATGCCCAAGTAACTTCTCTTAACTCTTCCCCAAATCCACCCGGAGCATCTCCAAAGGATTTGAAGATCCCAGAAATTGAACCTATATTATTATACTCTTGCTCGTCCTCTTGGTCAATCTGTCCATCTCCATTAAAATCTTGAGGAGTTGGAACCAATAATTTATTGAATTCTAAATAAGTCCCTAATCTATTTGATGCGTCGAAAATAAAATCGAAGCCAGCACCTAGTTTAAAATTAGTAGGAATAAAATTTTCTTGACCAACTTCATCATATTTTATTTTAGGGCCGATATTAGAAATATTAGCTCCTGCACGAACTCTACCATCAAAATTAGTAAATACAATATCTTGACTCTGGTAAAAAGCAGAAACATCAACTCCAAAAGTAGATGCTGCAGTAGCATCTTCACTATTCACCGCTAACTTAAGATCAGATCTTAAATACCTTCCTGTAACAGCCATAGAAAAATTCTCTGCCAATTTTAAGGCATAGGAAACATCAAAGGTTAATTCATTTGGGCTTAAAATTAAGGGTTGTTCTTCAAATCCACCTTGAGTTTCAATAGATCCTAAACTAAAATATCTCAAACTTGCCGCAACAGCACTTCTTTCGTCAAGCCTATTAAAATAGGTAAGGTTTCCAAGAAAAATATCGTTTACAATATTGCTTAAGTAAGGAGTATAAGAAACCCCAATCCCTTGTTCATTATTTATAAATGCATATTTAGCCGGGTTCCATTGTTGAGAAAAGGCATCTGCCGATGTAGCAACTCCTTGATCACCCATACCAGCCGCTCTCGCATCGGCAGCAATTAAAAGAAATGGCACAGCTGTTGTAATAACTCTATCGAGTTCTTCCTGAGAAAAAATTAAGGAAGAAGATAAGAGGGAAAATCCCAGAAAAAGAATAGTAATTTTTTTCATCACATTATTTAATCTTTAACAAATATATATATTTATTCTTGTTAAGCGTATTTCCTCCTACCAATTTCGCAGTGTAATTTAATAGAAGTATTAAAAACATAAAGATTCTATTAAAACTTAAATTTTTAATTTTTATTGCCTAATAAGTACAGATTAATGCAAGCTTAACTAAAAATAGTTTGAACCTAGACTTTTAGTGTTACTTTTGTCTGAAAATAAGATATAACATTAGGTACTCAGCATTAAGAATATTAACTGTTTAGCTCATTTTGATTAAGATAAAATAAACTTGTACTTTTCTCGTTAATTACTATATTGCAAGGCCTAAATTACTACATAAATAGAACAAAATATGAGGACTAACGTTGCCTTTAAAACACTATTTGCTATCGCCATAGGCGCTAGTTTGTTTAGTTGTAATAATTCAAAAGATTACAAAAACAACTCACGAGCTACCGGATGGGATATTAATTCTAAGGAAGGTGGATTCCAATACAAAACAGATTATAAGGAACAGGCAACTGGTCCAGGTCTTGTTTTTGTAGAGGGAGGAACCTTTACCATGG
The DNA here is from genome assembly GCA_038233835.1 of Flavobacteriales bacterium. Lineage (GTDB taxonomy): Bacteria > Bacteroidota > Bacteroidia > Flavobacteriales > Flavobacteriaceae > Gillisia. The sequence goes on from JBBSVD010000011.1 coordinate 28,870, forward strand.
GTAGAGTTCAAGATGATGTGATGCATGATTGGAACAATACTCCTACGCAGCAACACGTTCAGTCATTCTACATGGATGAGACCGAAGTAACCAATATTATGTATATGGAATACTTAGATTGGTTAAAAAATGTATTTCCTCCTAGCGAAGAAAATTACAAAAATATTTATTCAGGTGCTGTACCAGATACTCTAGTTTGGAGAAACCGTTTAGGTTTTAATGAAACAATGGTATTTAACTATTTGCGTCATCCTGCATATTCTAATTATCCTGTAGTTGGAGTTAACTGGATTCAAGCAACTGAGTTCAGTAAATGGAGAACGAATAGAGTAAATGAGTTGCAACTTGAAAAAGAAGGATATACAAAAGAAGGTGCTAGATATACAGATGTTGAAGCAGGAACTACTTTTGATACTGAAACTTATTTAAATGCTCCTACTAAAACTTACGGAGGTAATGACGAAATTACTCGTGGTGGTAAAAATGCTGATAAATTAGGAACAGCATCAGATAGTAGCGCAGCAAAAAATATTTATGTTCAACGTAAAGATGGAGTGCTTTTACCAGAATACAGACTTCCAACAGAAGCTGAATGGGAATATGCAGCATTAGGATTAGTTGGAATAAGAAATTATAATGTTTACCGTGGAAGAAAGAAATATCCATGGGACGGACAATACACAAGATCTGGTGATGTTAAAAGACAAGGAGATCAATTAGCCAACTTTAAACAAGGTGATGGTGATTATGGTGGTATTGCAGGATGGAGTGATGATGGCGCAGATATAACTGCCGAAGTAAAATCTTATGAAGCGAATGATTACGGATTATATGACATGGCCGGAAACGTAGCAGAATGGGTAGCCGATGTTTACCGACCTATAGTAGATGATGAGTTTAACGATTTTAACTACTATAGAGGAAACGTATACACTAAGAACGAGATTAATGATGATGGAACCGTTAAAATAGTTACTCCAGATGATATTGTTTATGATACATTAAGCAATGGTCAAATAATGGCTCGTGCCTTACCAGGAGAAATAGCTCAAGTGCCAATTAATGATGCTGACACTTATTTAAGAGCTAACTTCAGCGAAAGTGACAATAGAAATTTCCGTGATGGAGATAAAAGCTCAACAAGATATTATGAGCCTTTTAATGAAATATCAAATCCTTCAAAAAGGATGTATAATTCACCACAATTCGCTACTTCTACCGACAGTGTAGGTAATGTAAAACCTAAATATGACGAGACCAGCAGAACAACAATGGTTAGTGATGAGGTAAGAGTATATAAAGGTGGTTCATGGAGAGATAGAGCATATTGGTTAGATCCTTCTCAAAGAAGATACTTTCCTCAGGATATGGCTACAGATTATATAGGGTTTAGAAATGCAATGTCAAGAGTTGGTTCTAAATCAAAAGATAAAAATAAAACAGCAAGAAGTAAATAAATTATCAATTTAGCTTAAAGCGGTTTAAAAAGTTTGCATTTCGTTTGCTTAAAATATTTTCATTTCAAGTACTTGTTAGGAAATATTTTACAATTACGGAACTCAACTTTTTAAACCGTTTCCTTTTTTTAATATATTTAAGCAATGAATTTAGCCACCTTACATGAGCTTTTTCTTAAGAGCACTGGAGTTGCAACAGATACACGTGCAATTCAGACCAATCAGTTATTTTTTGCTTTAAAAGGAGATAATTACAATGCAAACACTTTTGCAGATAAAGCTCTTTTAAAAGGAGCAAGTTATGTTGTTATAGATGAGGAACATTTCGGCCAAAATGAACGTTTCATTGTGGTTAATGATGTTTTGGAAACCCTTCAAAATTTAAGCACTTTCCATCGAGAATACTTAAACATCCCAATTTTAGCTATAACTGGTAGTAATGGAAAAACCACCAGTAAAGAATTAATTCATGCGGTGCTTAGAAAAAAATTCAACTCGGTTGCCACTGTTGGAAATCTAAATAATCATATTGGAGTACCACTTACGCTTCTTTCAATGAAGAAAAGCACAGAATTTGGAATTGTAGAAATGGGCGCGAACCATGCTAAAGAAATTGCCAAGCTTTGTGAAATTGCTAAACCAAATTTCGGTTATATCACTAATTTTGGGAAAGCACATCTGGAAGGATTTGGAAGTATTCAAGGAGTTATTACAGCAAAAAGCGAACTATACGATTTTTTAAAATCTACCGGCGGACTTTTGTTTTTGAATATAGATGATCCTATCCAGAAAGAACAAATTTACTATGATACCAGTTATACTTTCGGCAATAATTCTCAAGCTAATGTTTCTATAGACTATCTAAACTCTTCAGAAAAGGCAGAAGTAACTTATAAGGATAAAATAATTAAAAGTCAGCTTACAGGAAGATACAACGCCATAAATATAGCAGCAGCAATTTGTATAGGAGAATACTTCAAAGTTTCGCTGGAAAGTATTCAAAAAGCCATTCAAGAATACTCACCCACCAATAACCGATCTCAAATAATTAAACTGGGAAGTAATTCTATTTTAATGGATGCTTATAATGCCAACCCTACAAGTATGATGGCGGCTTTGGAAAGTTTCAAAAATAATCCCCACCCAAATAAACTTGTGATCCTTGGAGATATGTTTGAATTAGGTTATAGTGCTTCAGAAGAACATGAAAACATTGCAGAATATCTTAAAAGCACTACAATTAACATAGCATGGCTGGTTGGAAGCAATTTTTATCAAACCAAAACTGAAGGCCAAAATATCAAGAAATTTGAATCATTTTCCGAGTTACAACCTCACGTAGAAACAGCTCCAATTAAAGATTCCTATATACTTATTAAAGGATCTAGAGGAATGGCTTTGGAGCGGGTATTGGAACTTTTAAAACACCAAGAAATTTTGGATAAAAAAGTATAATTTAACTAGTGCCTTAAATGAAACGCAAATCAGAAAACGAACGGTTTCCTGCCAACTAAACTAAAGCTAAATTTTTTGTGCTTTATGATTTGATTTACTTTAATTCGCTATTTTTCAAACAATTTGCGTGATTTTATACCTTTCCCCAGTATTTCTTTTCGAGTGATCTAATATAATCTAGCGAAATTCTAGAAAATTGGGAGGGTTTTTTAATATCCCTTTTAGCTGCTTTATTATATAGATAAATAAATGAAAACGGATTTTGAATGTTTTTTATTAGTTCTTTTTTAAAACCATTTCTCACTATAATATCTGCCATAAAATATCCCGGACAGTGCCCGCTAGTCCATCTAACTAAGTTGCGATACTCTTTTTCACTTTTATAGTCTTTCCCTTGAGTTTTTGCCATTGTCATTATATCTTCATTAATCACGTTCACAATGCTATCGGCTTGATATAATAAAAAATCTTTATATCGAAGCTCGCTTGGCAATTCATTCTCAAGCAAAATATTTGCAGGTTTATCAATCATATCAGCCGAACCTTCATTTAATACCGAATTTAATATATACATTAATCCTTTTTCGCTTTCTGGTATATTTTTAAAATTGAATGGTTGTCTTAAATTATGATGCATTTCGTGTGCTGCTGTACTACCAAAATTTATTCTGTCCTGATTATAAAGCGTCCATAAACTTGCAATAATTACCCCACCCCCAGCTATCGCATCGTTTTCAATACCTAAAACATAAAAATGTATGGAAGTATCTCTTTTCCTTAAATATTTTGGGAGCCACTTAAATGTTTGAGTATACATAGTAGGTATATACAATGGATTTAAAAGCTGCTTTTCATACTCCTTTAATTCCTTCTCATATTTTTTATACATATAAACTTTGTATGTAAGCCAATAGGAAGATGGATCTTTCTCAATTGCTACTAAACGCAAATTTAAAAGGCTATCATATTTTGGCATATATACATATTCCAATGTTTGTCTAAACCTTTCCAAATAATCTGCATTAAACCCTTGATTTTCGATGTAGATTTGATTTGCTTCAATAGCAAGAAAATCATTCCATGTTTTAGAAGAAAGAGAATCACCTTTTTTTAATGGCTCAATTAATTTCCAATAAGCATCTAATGGTCCGGTATCCATTATTTGGGCAATTGAGGAAAAGGGAAAGATTGTAAGTAAAAATATGATTGCAAAACTTGAAATAGATTTCATTTTTATAAATTAAGGATATTAAAAATAGCTTTTTTTGGATTCGTTTTGTTTTAAGTTTAAAAATATTCTCGTATTGGATAAATTTCTAAATGCTATAGATAATAAATTTTAATGACAACAATAAGCATAGTTATATTTTAGGTGGGAATCGAATTCCTTTTAAATGCTTATAAAAATTTTCAATATGAATAAACTACTTTCCAATCCTTCGCTTTAGAAGTGAACCCTGAATGATTGAATAAGTGAGATCTTAGCCTTTCCTCAATATTGGAAGTGTGACCTATATAGTATTTATTTAAATAACTGGAATGAAGAATGTAAACATAGAAAGCCATCAATCTAAAATACAAAAAAGGCCTCCAAAAATGGAAGCCTTTTTTTAGTGGGCAATGAGGGATTCGAACCCCCGACCCCCTCGGTGTAAACGAGGTGCTCTGAACCAACTGAGCTAATTGCCCTATTCTTAATACAATAGGATAGTACAATAAAATTTTATTAAAAAAGCTCCCTTTTAAGGAAGCTTTTTCGTGGGCAATGAGGGATTCGAACCCCCGACCCCCTCGGTGTAAACGAGGTGCTCTGAACCAACTGAGCTAATTGCCCGCAATCGCTTGAATGCGGATGCAAATATAGACTACATTTTGAATATGACAAACTAAAATTTGAAAAAAATCAAATAAATTTAGCGTCAACAACAATCCAATTTATAAATATTTTACAAAAAGAAAAAACGCTGAATTAAAAGATTCAGACTCAATATCATAGGAATCATTTTATAAAATCTCGAGCCTTAAACTTCTTAGATTCACCTTAGTCCTAGTTAAAATATTAAATTATTTATTTGAAAAGCAATTTGAAAGTTTAATCCATTTATCTTAGATAGCTAGCGCTTCCGCCACCACAAAGGTGCTACCACCAACAAAGATTAGATCTTCTTCATTTGCATTGTTTAAAGCAGCCTTATAGGCCACTTTAATACTTGAATAAGCATTTCCTTCTAAATGAAATTTTGCGGCTTCTTGAATAAGTATTTTTTCATCCAAACCTCTTGGAATGTTTGGTTTGCAAAAATAATAGATAGCATCTATAGGAAATAATGGCAATACATTATCTAATTTTTTATTACTTACAAACCCCAGAACGATATGCAATTGTTTAAAAGATTCCTTTTTTAGCTGTGCAATAACATACGTAAGCCCCTCTTTATTATGAGCTGTATCGCAAATCACTTTAGGCTTCAATTGAAGCTGCTGCCACCTACCCTGCAAACCGGTATTATTAATCACAGATAATAAACCTCGTTCAATATTTTCTGAAGAGATATTAAATCCAAGAGATTGAAGTTCTTTGGTTGCTACATATGCTGTTCTAGAATTCTTATCCTGGTAATCCCCTTTAAGATCTGTTTCTAGAACTATATCTTCCAGTGAAGCTAAGATCAATTTTGCAGAATTTTTTTCTGCTATCTTTTGAAATACTGGAAATGTCTCGTCTTGATGCTCACCAATAACTACAGGTGTGTTAAGCTTTATAATGCCCGCTTTCTCTGCCGCGATCTCTTCCAAGGTATTTCCCAAAATGTCCGTATGATCCATGCCAATATTAGTGATCACTGAAAGTAAGGGATGAATGATATTAGTAGAATCTAATCTGCCACCTAATCCAACTTCAATAACAGCAACATCTACCTTTTCTTTACTGAAGTAAGTAAAGGCCATACCCACGCTCATTTCAAAAAAGGACATTTTATTACTTTCTAAGTAATTCTTATTTGAATCTATAAAAGCTACCACTTCATTCTCCGAAATTTCTTTTCCATTGATCTTAATTCGCTCCCTAAAATCTATAAGATGCGGCGAGGTATATAATCCAACCTTGTATCCGGCTTCTTGAAGAATTGAAGCAAGCATATGGCTGGTAGAACCTTTTCCATTGGTTCCAGCAACATGTAGGGTCTTAAAATGGTTGTGAGGATTTCCCAGAAATTCTGAGAAATTAATAATGTTCGTAAGATCTTTCTTAAAAGCATCTGCGCCAACACGCTGATACATTGGCAACTGCTGAAACATCCATTCAACAGTTTGAGAATAATCAAGCACTATTCAGATAATTTAAAATTATAGGTAATGTAACCGGTTTGCACAGAAGGTGCATTGGAATCACTGTTAAATCTAGTTGCTAAAGCAGCTTTTCTAGCTGGTTCTGTTAAACAAGCAGCACTGTTAGTAGTTCCCTTTTGTCCAGGACTTGCATTTATAACTTGACCATTTTGATTTACTGTGATCTTTACAACCACAATACCAAATTCATTACAATCTTGTGGGATCTTCTCCTTATTCAATGCTTTTCTACCACCTAATCTGTAATTTCCATCGCCATCCAATCCCGAGCCGTTACCGTAATATGCACTTGCATTAGGATCACCATCTCTACTACCTTTATCTCCGGCAACTCTATCATTCCCTTCACCACCGGTTGCAGTACCATCGCTTTTTGGACCGTTCAAGATACTGCTCATTGCATCTGTAGTAGATTTATCTGGAGTAGGATCTGGTTTTTTAGCGGGTGGTAATTTTTTAGGTTCTACTTTAGTTTCCTGAATAACTGGTTTTTTCTCTGCTTTTTTCTGAATGACCGGAGCTTCTTCAGATTCCTGAGTAACCACTTCTTCTACCTGGGTTTTAGGTTGCGCAACTACAGGAGGAGCCGATTTTTGCGGAGCCGATTTTATAGCTTCTGTAGGTTGCTTTTCTCCAGATCCAACTTCTGAAGTACCAAAATTAATGGCAATTCCGTTTTCTGGAGGTGGATCCAAATACTGTAACCCAACTATTAATAAAATAAGTATGAGCAACACGTGTAATACTACCGTGATGGTAAAAGATTTTTTTTCGTGTTTAGTATCTAGAAAGCTCACAGAGTTCTTATTATTAATTTACTTTTTCAGGTTTAACAGCAAGCACGATCTTATATCTATTCCTGTTCGCAATGTCCATAACATTCACTGCTTTTTCTATTGGTACACCTTCTTCTGCTCTAAGAATTATAGTGGGGTCTTCTACACCACTAAGTCTTGTAACAAGCGTGCTTTCTAAAGCACTGTTGCTTATTCTATCATTATCTATATACACCTGCAGATCTTTCGTGATACTCACAGAAAGATTAGATTTATTCGTGGTCTTTCCTTTTGCTTTTGGCAGAATAAGATCT